>CALMXT010000295.1 GCA_937871125.1 uncultured Zoogloea sp.
TTCATGTAGCCGACGAAGGCGTCGATGTCGATGACGCCACTGTTGGTGATGCTCTTGCCGCTGGTGGCGATCACCGAGAAGTTGTCGCCCGGCCCCGGCGCCATGAAGCTGTTGAGGGTGATGCGATAGGTCTTGCTCATGTCCATCGCCACGCCATTGAGCTTGAGGGAGCCTGCCACCACCCGGTTGCCGGTGCCGACCGCCGCACCGGCGGGCTGCGCCGCATCCCAGGTGTAGGAGAAGGTGCTGCTCGGCTGAAGCAGGCGGCCGCAGCCGTTGGCGCCGGTCTTGGCGGAGCAGTTCGGTGCTTCCCACTGCTGTTCGAGCAGGCGCACGATCTGGGCGCCGGTGAGATCGACGGTGGCCAGGGTGTTGCCGAAGGGCGCGACGGTGAGCAGGTCGCCGTAGGTCACGGCGCCGCCGTTCTTGTAGATCAGGTCGGCGCGCACGCCACCCGGGTTGATGAAGGCGATGTCGGCCTGCGGTCCGCCAGCGAGATAGACATCGGCCATCACGTCGCCCATCGCGCCCTCGGCGGTTTCGTCGCGGGTCGGCGTGGAGGTGCCGGACAGCAGCGCACGCTTGATGTCGGCGGCGATCGAGCCGACCACCAGGTTCTTCAGCGTGGCGGCGAGATTCACGTAGGACTGCACCGCGGCATCGATGGTGGCGTCCTTGGTGAGGATCGAGTAACCGGCGGGCACCGTGGCGTTGAGGTCGTTGATGACCGGCACCGTGTTGGCGGACACCGCGGTGACCCCGGAACCGGGAACGATGGTCAGGTCGATGTCGGTGACCGCGCTGCCGTAGAAGCCCGTGGAAGTGAGCAACTTGCCGTTGCGCCTGCAGACGTATTCCTGGTGGGTGTGGCCGCTGACCACCACATCCACGTCCTTGCCGAGCGCATCGACGATGGGCAGGATGTCGCCGGAGAGGTTCGGGCAGCTCTGGTCGTTGAGCGTCGAGGCGGTCGTCTGGCCGCCCTGGTGGATCAGCACCACCACCGCGTCGGCGCCGCTCTGCCGGAGCTGGGCGGCGTAGGTGTTGATGGTCGCCGCTTCATCCAGAAAGCTCAGGCCGGCCACGCCGGTGGACGTGACCACCGCCGGCGTGGCCTTGAGGGTCAGGCCGATAAAACCCACCGATACGCCGCCGAACTTCTTCACGTAGGTGGCCGGAAACAGCGTCTTGCCGCTGGCCGAATCCACCACGTTGGCCGCCAGCCACTTGTAGCTGGCGCCACCGAAGACCCCGCCGTTGATGCAGGTGTCCTTGCCGACCGTCCCGCCCACGTAGCAGCCGCCGTTTTGCTGGCGCAGGAGCTCGTTCTTGCCGTGGTCGAACTCGTGGTTGCCGACCGAGCTCACTTCGAGGCCGATCTGGTTGAGGATGTCGATCGTCGCTTCGTCGTGGGTCAGCGTGGACGTCACCGGCGAGGCGCCGACCATGTCGCCGGCACCGACGACGATGTTGTTGGCGTTCCTGGCCTTGAGCTGCTTGATGAGCGTGGCGAGGTAGGCCGCGCCACCGGTGCGCACGGTGGTGCCGGCGGCGTTGGCCGGGTCCTTGAGCACCACGGAGCCGCCATTGTTGGCGGCCGGCGTTTCGATGTTGCCGTGGAAGTCGTTCATCGCGATCACCTTGACGGTGACCGGCTCGGGCGGGGTATTGGAACTCCCGCCACAGGCGGACAGGGCCAGCGCAGAGCCCGCCGCCAGCCAGGCGGCAATCTTGGTGACAGGGAATTTCATCGGGCTTCCTCGACAGATCGGGGGGAACGGCCCCCAACCATGCAGCAGGTATGTGACCCGCCGATGAAACCCGCTGCGGTATTCAGACGATCCAGTCGATGAGCTGGAGGCCGACCCGACACAGCCCCGCAATGCCCAAGGCCACCACCACCGACAGGCCGATGGAGAACAAGGCGTCGCGCCGGCCGATGGTCTTGAGCATCACCGCAAAGGTGGACACGCAGGGCACATAGAAGGTGAGAAAGACCAGGAAAGTGGCGATCTGCACCCAGTCGAGCAGCGGCGCGATGTCCTGGGTGCCGAGGGCCTGATAGACCATCAGCAGCGACAGCTCCTTGCGCAGCACACCGAACAGGATCGGCACCCCGAGCGCCACCGGCAGGCCCAGCCACCAGTGAGTGACCGGCAGCAGCAGCATGTTGATGACGCCGTCGGCGCCGAAGTGGGCCAGCAGCGCCAGCGCCACGCTGCCCAGCACCAGGAGCGGGGTGACGATGGTGAGGATGTCGCTGGTGCGCTCCCAGGTGATCGCCAGCAGACGCCGCCACTGGGGCATGGCGTAGGGCGGAATGGCCTGGATCATGCCGGGGCTGGCCTGCACGTAGCGCCGGGTCAGCAACTTGCCGGCCACCGCGATGATCAGCATGGTGAGCAGGAAGATGCCGAGCACGCCTTCCCAGCCGAGGTATTTGCCGCCGATGGCCAGCACGATGGCCGAGCGCGCCGAACACGGCACGAAGGTGATCAGCAGCGAGGCGACGATCCGCTCGCGCCCCGCCGAACTGGCCGCCACCGCCGACAACGCCGGCACGTTGCACCCCAAGCCGAGCAGGAAAGGCACCGCCACGCCGCCGTGCAGACCGATCCGGTGAAAGCCCCGGTCCACCACGAAGGCCACCCGGTGCATGATGCCCGACTCCTCCAGGCTCACCAGCAACAGCACCAGCGGCAGCATGTAAGGCACGACGATGCCGATCAACCCGACCAGCCCGTCGGCCACCGCGCGCCCGACCACGCCGACGGTCGAGTCCGGCTGCCACTGGCCGACCCACGCCGCGAGCGGTGCGGAGGTGAGCGAATCGAGGGTCGTGCTGACTTCGAAGACCATGAACAGCACCAGCGCGAAGACCGCCAGCGTACCGACCAGCCCCCAGCGTGGATGCAGGAAAAGACGGTCGAGGCCGCGCTTCCAGCCGGCTTTTTCGGCCGCATGGCCGAGCCGGGTGACCTGCTCGTGGAGTACCGCCGCACGATAGTGACGGTCGGCGAAAATCTCTTCGGCCAAGGGCCGCGGCAGACTGCGCGCCGCTTCGGCACGGGCCGCCTCGACCGCCGGAACCAGCTCCGGAAACTGCCGGGTCATTTCGGCCGCAAACCAGGTATCGCCCCGCGCCACCTGGGTCAGCAGCAACGAACGGGGCACCTGGAAAGCGGCCTCCACTTCCGGCCGGTCGAGAATGAGCTTGAGCGGCGCCAGCGCCCTGAGAAGGTGCCCGCCGGGCAACTGGGGCAAGGGGCAACGCTTGGCGCGCAGCAGATCGAGCGCGGTTTCGAACACCTTGGCGATGCCCTTGCCCATATGGGCGACAGTGGGCACCACCGGCACGCCGAGCGCGTCGGAGAGCGCCTCGATGTTGATGTATATGCCTTTTTCGCGGGCCTCGTCGAGCCGGTTGAGGGCGATCACGAAGGGCTTGCCGATCTGGCACAGCTCCTGGGCGAGGGCCAGGTTGGGTTCGAGGGCGGTGGCGTCGACCACCTGGATCAGCAAATCCGGCGCCTTGAAGCCGGCGCCGCCGTCTTGCTTGCCCTTGTCGGGCTCGCCACCGAGCAGGGCGGCGAGCAGCAGGCGGTCGGCCTCGCCGAGATCGTGAATCGTCCTGAGGGGCGGAAGATCGACCAGCGCAGCCTGCTCAAGGCCGATATTGACCTGACAGGTTTCGAAGCGCAGCCCGCTACCGTCGAGCACACCGGATTCCACCGCGGTGCTGGATGCCACCTGGAAGATCGTGCTCTTGCCGGTGCGCGGCAGACCGACCAGCGCAATCTGCGGGCGCTTGGCCCCGCGGAGCAGGGTGCGCGGCAATGGCACCCTTGTTACAACCGGCGTTGCGGCCCCCATCAGATCACCTGCCAGTCAAATCGCATCATCGAAAGCCGCCCGGATTACGTTCATTGCGGTCGATTATAGGCGATAATAAGAACTATTCGCAAAGACGCCCGGCACACCATTCCATACCTCCGGCGAAATTCAGACGCGAAGGCCGGCGCGCGTCATCATCAACAAGGCCTGAGCCCGACTGGTGACCCCGAGCGCCCTCAGAATCGCCGAAACATGCACTTTGACGGTTCCTTCCGACAGGCCGAGAAACTCGGCAATATCCCGATTCGACTTGCCCTGAGCCACCAGTTCGAGCACCCGCCCCTGGGCGGCAGTGAGTTGGAAGCGTTCGGCAAAGGCCTGGCTCGCCCGCCGGCTGCGGCTGCCTCCATCGCCAGTAGCGCTGCCGGTGGCGGCATCGGGCGTGAAGACACCGCCGGCCAGCACCGTCCGCACCGCCTCGATCAGCGTATTGCTCGGACTGGCCTTGGAGACGAACCCGGAAGCGCCGGCCTTCATGGCCCGCTGCACGGATTCCCGGTCGTCGAGGGCCGACACCACCAGCGCCGGCACATCGGGAAAACGCTTGGCGATGATGCCGAGCAGCGAGAACCCGTTGATCTCCGGCAGCATCAGGTCGACCACCAGCAGATCGCAGTCGGGGTCGGCTTCCAGCAAGGCCAGCGCATCCGCGGCATTGCTCGCCTGCTGGCAATACACCCCGTCTCCCACCTGAGCGAGGGTCAGCGCCAGAGCCTCCCTCACCAGCACATGGTCCTCGATAATCAGAATACGTGTCTGCATTTTTGCCCGCCATTCAATGCGGGTAATACCGTTTTCGAATTGTTCTCGCAGTTTAGCCTACCCAGCCCTGCCCAAAACGGACAAAATTGCGCTTTCCTCGCCGACCCGGCGCACACCATGCAGCTGTCCTCAAGACACCCGCCGCCAACCCGCGCTTTTTCGCTACTGCTGGCCGCCCTGTCGTTCACCGCCGAGGCGGACGGCGGCGGTGACGAGAACGCCCATCTGAGCGACCTGCCGGTCGTGCTCACGGCCACCCGTTTGGCCCAGGCACCGGCCGACGCGCCCGGTGCGGTGACGGTCATCGACCGGGCCATGATCCGTGCCTCCGGCGCCCGCAACATCCACGAACTGTTCCGCCTGGTTCCCGGCTTCCAGGTCGGCATGCACAGCGGCAACCAGCCCCTTGTCGCCTACCACGGCCTGTCCGACGACGCCCCGCGCCGCCTGCTGGTGCAGGTGGATGGCCGTTCGGTCTATTCGCCCTACCTGATCGCCGGCGTCGAGTGGAACCAGATCGGTGTCGATATCGACGACATCGAGCGCATCGAAGTCTTCCGCGGCTCCAACTCCGCGGCATACGGCAGCAACGCCTTCCTCGGGGTCGCCAACATCGTCACCCGCTCGCCGTCCGAGACTCTCGGCACCACGGTGCGCTACCGGGCAGGCAGCGACGGCATCAACGACATCGGCGTGCGTATCGGCCAGCAGATCGGCGACGTGGCCTGGCGCCTGCGCGCGTCGCGCAACTACGACCGCGGTTTCATCGACGTCAACGACTGGCGCAAGTCCGAAATCGCCACCCTCAACGTCGACTGGCGCGCCAGCCGCGACAGCACACTGGAAGCCCAGGCCGGATGGACCAACTCCGACGAAGGCCTCGGCAAGGAAGACAACCTCACCGACCCCGAACGGGCCGGTCGCATCTCCACCAACTTCGGACTACTGCGCTGGCGCCACGCCCCCGCGCCGGGCGAAGAGACCACCCTGAGCTACTACCACCAGGAAGAAGACGGTCGCGACGCCTACAAGCTCACCGTGCCGGTTTCGCCCTCAAGCTCCGGCCTGCCCGTCGCGCTGAGCATTCCCTTCAACTTCGACTACAACTTCAAGGCCGTCCGCGACGACCTCGAAATCCAGCGCATCACCGGCCTGATGCCCTCCCTGCGCGCCGTCCTCGGCGCCGGCCTGCGTGTCGACCGCATCACCGCGCCGATCCGCTTCAACACCGCCGAGAGCAGCCGCAACGCCGTGAACCACGCCTTCGGCACCCTCGAATGGCGGGCCTCGCCGCGCTGGCTGTTCAATGTCGGCGCCATGATCGAGAACAACTCCCTCACCGGCACCTCGCTGGCGCCCCGCGCATCGGTCAATTTCCGGCTGACGGACAACCAGACCCTGCGGCTCTCGGTCAATCGATCCAACCGCAATCCGACGGCTTTCGAACAGAAATCCAGCATGATTTTCACCAACTCGGCGGCGTTCGCCACGCCTCGCGGCACGGTGGCGGCCGGCACCCCGATCTCCCAGACCTTCCGTCCGGCGCCCAACCTGCAGGCCGAACGCATCACCACTTACGAACTCGGCTACCTGGCCGAGCTGCGCCCCGTCGCCACCACCTTCGACGTCCGCCTGTTCCTCGAACGGGCACGCGATCTCATCGAAATCGGCTCCGAACGCTCCACCGTCGGCCTGCTGCCCCGCAACAACACCCACTACTTCGCCAACAGCGGCCGGGCCGACATCCACGGCCTGGAAGCGGCGGCCACCTGGCGTCCGTCCACCGGCACCTGGCTGACCCTGCAGCACACCGAACTGCGCATCAACGGCCCCACCCTGTCGCCCGCAGAGGCCGCGCACAGCCCAAGCGAGTGGGTCCAATACTCCGCCCCGCGTCACAGCTCGACGGTTTTCGGCGCCTGGGAGTTTCTCCCGCGCTGGCAGTTCAGCCTCGCCAAGCACTGGATCGGCTCGATGACCTGGTACCAGGATTCCGCCCACCGGGCCTTTATGTATCGTCAGCTCGACGTTCGCCTCGCCTATCGTCTGCCGCCGACACTGGCCCGCGGCGAAATCGCCCTCACCGCCCGCAATATCGACGGCGCCGACCAGACCTACGCCAACGGCACATCCCTGTGGGGAAATCAGGTTTTCGGCAGCCTGTCCCTCGAACTCTGAATCTCGATGGGTCTGGCGTGGCGCTTTCTGGTCTGTGTTCTGCTCACCGTTTCGGGTGGGCTGCCCCTTCACGCCCTCGCGGCCTCGGTGATCCTCATCGCCTCGGACGAGAGCGGCGCCTTCAATGAAGCCGCCGAAGCCATCGCCACCGAACTGCGCAGCGCCGGCCACCACCCGCAAACCCTGCAGATTCCGCTCCGCGCCGACGACGTCGCCGCCATTGCCAGTACGCCGCTGATCGTCACCCTCGGCACCCGCGCGGCCCAGACCGTTTCCAGCCTCGCCCCGCGCACCCTCGTACTGCACACCCTGCTGCCCCGCAGCGCCTTTGAAAAACTGCCCGGCCGCGGCGACGACACCCGCCGCGTCTCGGCGGTCTTCATCGACCAACCGCCCTCCCGCCAGATCGAACTGTTGCGCATCGCCCTGCCGGACTGGTCGCGGGTGGCGCTGGTCGTCGGCCGCGACAGCAGCGAGCTGGGCGCCCGCCTGCAAGCCAGCGCACGGGACAAGCGGCTGCGCCCGATCCTCGAATCCGCCAGCGAGGAAAGCGACCTCTACCCGGCCCTCCAGCGGCTGCTGGCAGAGCCCGCCGTGCTGCTCGCGGTGCCCGACGCCAGCCTGTTCAACAACCGCACCATCTCCAACATCCTGCTCACCGCCTATCACCATCGCTCTCCGGTGGTCGGCTTCTCGCCCGCCTACGTCAAAGCCGGCGCCCTGCTGGCGCTCTACAGCACGCCGGCCCAGATCGGCCAGCAGGCCGGCGAAGCGGCACGCCAGGGGCTCGCCACCGGCAGCCTGCCGCCACCCGCCGCACCGCGCCACTTCCGCGTCGGCACCAACCTTTACGTGGCACGTTCCCTCGGCATCGTCCTCGACGACGCCAACCTGCTGCGCGAACGCCTTGAACGTAGCGAGGGCGGCCCATGATCCGTTTCAACGACCTGGACATCCGCGCCCGGACGATCCTGATCGCCGTGCTGCCGACCATGGTGATGGCCCTGGTGCTGATCGCCTACTTCACCTCGTCGCGCCTGTCCGACCTCGAAGAGGTGCACAGCCAGCGCGGCAAGGCGCTCGCCCGCCAGCTCGCCGCGGCCAGCGAATACGGCGTCTTCTCCGGAAATCGCGAAAGCCTGCGCAAGCTCAGCAACACCATCGTCATCGAAAGGGACGTCGTCCGCGTCGCGGTGATCGGGCCGGGCGGCGACATCCTCGCCGAAAGCAAGACCTCCGACCCGCCCCCAAAAAACACCTCTCCGCTGCGCTTTCGCGAGCCTGTCGCCGGGCTGGGCGTCAACATCGAAGACCCCTTCCTCGAAAACAGCGACGCCGCTCCGCCCTCCAATGGGCAACGCGGCGAAGTGCTCGTCGAAATGACCCGCGACTCCCTGCGCGCCGAAGAGCGTCACCTGCTCTGGACCGCCTTTCTGATGGTCTGCGCCGTGCTGATGGCCAGCGTCGCCCTCGCGCTGCGCATGAGCCGCGGCATTTCCGGCCCGATCCTGCGCATTGCCGGCACCGTGACCCGCTTCGGCCACGGCAACCTCACCGCTCGGGTGCCCGTGGAAGGCGGCAAGAGCCTGCGCACCCTGGCCGAAGGGGTCAATGACATGGCCGACAAACTCTCCGCCTCGCGGGAAGACCTCCAGCGCCAGATCGACGCCGCCACCCGCGAACTCCTCAACAAGAAGGACGAGGCCGAACGGGGCAACCGCGCCAAAACCCGTTTCCTCGCCGCCGCCAGCCACGACCTGCGCCAACCCATGCACGCCCTCGGCCTGTTCGTCGCCGAACTCGGACAAAAACCCCACGCGCCGGACACCCGCCGCCTCGTCGAACAGATCGCCGTCTCCGCCGAGACCATGGAAAACCTCCTCGACAGCCTGCTCGACATCTCCCGCCTCGACGTCGGCGTGCTCGATCGCCAGATCAAGCACTTCCCGCTGCAACCCCTGCTCGAACGGATCGACGTGGACTACCGCCGCGAAGCCGAACTGCGCGGTCAGCGCCTGCGTCTGCGCCCCACCAGCCTCTGGGTCGAGAGCGACCCGCTGCTCCTCGAACGCATTCTCCACAACCTCATCAGCAACGCCCTGCGCTACAGCCCCGGCGGCACCATCCTGCTGGCCTGCCGCAAGCGCGGACGGCGGGTGCGCATCGAAGTCCGCGACAACGGCCCCGGCATTGCGCCCGAAGCCCAGGAAGCCGTCTTCCAGGAGTTCGTCCAGCTGGACAACCCCGAGCGCAACCGGGCCAAAGGTCTCGGCCTGGGTCTCGCCATCGTGCGCCGCCTCACCGACCTGCTAGGCCACCCCCTCGAACTCCGCTCAAGCCCCGGCTGCGGCGCCCTGTTCGCGGTCGAACTGCCCACGGCCGCGCCGGGCCCGCTCGCCGAACGCAGCCAACCGGCCCCCGGCCACGCCCTCAACGGCCTGCACGTCGCACTGGTGGACGACGACGAACTGGCCGTCGCCAGCACCGTCGGCCTGCTCGAATCCTGGGGCTGCGAAGTCACCGCCGCCGACACCCAGGCCGGTATTCTGGAAGCCCTCCAGGCCGCCGCCTCGCCACCGGACATCATCCTCAGCGACTACCAGATCGCCGCCTCCAACGGACTGGATATCATCCGGCAACTGCGCGAACATTTCGGCAAGCCCATTCCCGCCGTCATCCTCAGCGGCGACACCTCCTCGGCCACCGCCCACACCGTTCAAGAGGCCGATATCCCGCTGCTCCACAAGCCCGTGCGCCCCGCCAAGCTGCGCGCCCTGCTGCAGCGCAAAACCCAAGTCTGATGCAGGCTGGCCACGCATCGGTTAAGATCGTCGGGTAAGTTCACAACCAGACAAGGGGAGAGCAATGAGCACCGAAAACAATGCGCAAGATCCGATGGAATTCATGCGCGGCATGTGGAGCAAAATGGGTTTCAGCCTCCCCGGCATGGTGACGCCGACCCTCGACGTGGAAGAGCTCGACAAGCGCATCTCCGACATGAAAGCCGTCGAAAACTGGCTCAAGATGAACCTCAACACCCTGCAGATGGCCACTCAAAGCCTCGAAATGCAGCGCGCCACCATCGCCACCATGCAGGCCATGAGCAAGATCGCCACGGAAGGCGGCAACCCCGCCGAAGGCGGCCAGCCCAACCCCTTCACCGCCGGCATGTGGCCCTGGAACATGATGCAGGGCGCAGCCGAGCAAGCCAAAGCCGCCGCCGCCGCAGTGGGCGCCCCCGTTGCCGCCACGCCGGCCAAGAGCAAGGCCAAGGACGGCAAGTAAAGCCTTCCGACTCCGGCGCCCGCCGGAGCCTAGCCGCTTCGGGCGGCACCCAGCACAGTCAGCCAGGCCGTCAGCGTGACGGCCGCGAATACTGTCGTGGCTGAAATCAGCCACGCCACGGCCCGCCCGTCGCCGCCCATGCGCATGGCCAGAATGTAGGCCGACGAAGCCGTCGGCAGCGCCGCAAAGATCACCGCGGTGGCAAACGCAATGCCGGTCAGCCCGAACACACTCGCCAGCCCCCACGCGAGCGCAGGCAATGCCAGCAGCTTGACCGCACACAGATAAAGCACACCCAGGCGCTCTCGCCCGGAGGCGCCGTCGCGGCGCCCCATCCGCAGCGCCGCCCCGACCGCGAGCAAACCGAGAGCCACGGCCGCATCGGCCAGACGCTGCAGAAACGGCAGCACCGGTTCCGGCAGGCGCGCCCCCGACAGATTGAAAGCGATGCCCGCCAGCGTCGCGACGATCAGCGGATTGCGGGCCAGTTCCCGCAGCAAGCGCCCCTGCCCGTGATGGGCCAGCATCGTCACCGCCGCCATGTTGGCGAAAGGCACCATCGCCCCGCACAAAGCGCCCATCGTCGCCACCCCCGCGGCGCCGGCAAACTTGCCCGCCACGGCAATGCCGATATAGGTGTTGAAGCGATAGGCGCACTGCACCCGCGACGCGAACCCCATCGGGCCCGCCCCCTGCAACAACGGCCGACCGGCAAAACCCAGCAGCAGACCGCCCGCCATCGTCAGCAGCCCCACCGCGAAAAGCGGCCCCATCACGGAAAAATCGATGCTGGCACGCGCCAGCGCATGGAACAGCAAGGCAGGAAACAGCACGAAATAAACCAGACGCTCGACGCCGGGCCAGAAACCGTCGCCCAGACCGAGATGACGGCGCAGCAACACCCCCAGCGCGATCAGCGCAAAGTCCGGCAGCAGGAGCAGAAAGCTGTGCACGGCGGATCAGAAAAGAATCAGTGGAAGCAAGAGCATCCCACGAGTCTGCCTGAAGCCGCCCAACCGCAGAATCGGGACTCTCCACAACCCAATCGACGCCGCCCCGCCGCGCCGCGACAACCGCGCCTCGAGAAAGGCAGACGCGCCGCCGTCCACCCGATGTCGCGAAGCGGCCTGCCGAGCAAGCCGCTGCCCGCCTCCCGGCTCAGCTCGGAAAACGCACTGGCCGGGCGGCACCGCACATCGCCGCCGCGCGCACGCCGCTCAGATCGCCTTCCAGAAAATGTAGTCGGCCTGATAGCCGACCGTCGCACGCGCGCCTCTTTCGGCAGGGCTGCATCCCGCGGCCGGCGCCACGCCGCCTTTCAAGGCCACGCGCTGGATGTAGCTCACGCCGGTCATGGCACCCTGGCCGGTCGCCGGGTTGGCCTTGACCAACTGGTAAGGCAGATTGCCGGCACCGGCAGGCGCCACGGCAAGCTGGGTGGCGGTCACTTTCGAGCCGTCCAGCGCAGCCCAGGTGGCGGGCGGACCGAAGTAGGTGCCCACCTGCATCCCGGAGCGATCCTTCAGCACCGCCTTCGGACCGACGAAGACCCATTCGGTCTGGCCCGGAACGCCGGCCTTGTCGCGGCATTCGTAGGTGATGTCGCCGCTCCCTACGGTCTCCCAGGCAACTTTGTTGCCGCCCGGAACCTTGATCGGATCGGGCAGGCCATCCTGGCTGAAACCCACGCCCATCGTGCCGACGGAACTGCAGGCACTCAGCAGGGAAAGGGCGGCGACGAGGCCGAGGCGGGACGGATTGATTTTCATGGCGATGTTCCTTCGGACGGTGAGGATTGATCTGAGCACCGCTTTTGCGTTGCTTCTTCCTCTACGCACCGAACCGCACTTTGGATGCACGCAACCGAAAATAAGCTGCAAGCCCCCGCACCGGCCAAGCCGACCGGCGCCTCCGCCCCTCAAAAAACCATCCTGCCGCCCCGGCTCATTCGTACTTGCGGATGTCGTCGATGATCCGGCCGTCGTTGGCGAGGCTGCCGGGCGCGCAGAAGACCACCTCGCCGCGCAGCTTGGTGAGTTCGCGGATCGACG
>CALMXT010000296.1 GCA_937871125.1 uncultured Zoogloea sp.
TAACTGCATCGGTTGCCACACCCTGCTCGGCGAGGGCGCGTACTTCGCGCCGGAGTTGGGCAATGTCTACAAGCGCCGCGGGCCGGAGTTCATCAAGGCGTGGATCCAGTCGCAGCCTACCGGGGCGCCGGGCCGTCGCCAGATGCCCAACTTCCATCTGACGGATCAGCAACTCAACGATCTGGTTGAATTCCTGAAGTACACGTCGGAAATCAACACCGCCAACTGGCCGCCAAATATCGAAGGCTGATCGCCGATCTGAAAGGGAGCTGAAAACCATGCAATATTCCTCGCAGTCGGTCGCGAAGCCTTACTTCATCGCGGCCATAGGACTTTTCCTCGGACAGATACTGTTCGGGCTCATCATGGGCCTGCAGTACGTGATCGGTGATTTCCTCTTTCCCGCCATTCCGTTCAACGTGGCGCGGATGGTGCACACCAACCTCCTCATCGTGTGGCTGCTGTTCGGCTTCATGGGTGCGGCCTACTACATGATTCCGGAAGAGGCCGAGACCGAGCTGTATTCGCCAAAACTGGCCCTGCTGATGTTCTGGGTCTTTCTCGTGGCGGGCGCCGCGACCATGCTCGGCTACCTGCTGGTGCCCTACGCCACACTGGCGAAGTTCACCGGCAATGACATCCTCGAGACGATGGGCCGGGAGTTCCTCGAACAGCCGCTGCTGACCAAGATCGGTATCGTGGTCGTGGCGCTGGTGTTCCTGTTCAACCTGACCATGACCATGCTCAAGGGCCGCAAGACGTCCATCAGCATCGTGCTGATGCTGGGTCTGTGGGGTCTGGCGGTGTTCTTCCTGTTCTCCTTCTACAACCCGTCCAACCTGGTCATGGACAAGTTTTACTGGTGGTGGGTGGTGCATCTTTGGGTAGAAGGGGTGTGGGAGCTGATTCTCGGCGCGCTGCTGGCCTTCGTGCTGATCAAGGTGACCGGCGTGGATCGGGAGGTGATCGAGAAGTGGCTGTACGTGATCATCACGCTGTCGCTGATCAGCGGCCTCATCGGTACCGGCCACCATTACTTCTGGATCGGTGCGCCGGAATACTGGCAGTGGTGGGGTTCCGTGTTTTCCGCGCTGGAGCCGATTCCGTTCTTCGCGATGACCGTCTTCGCCTTCAACATGGTGAACCGCCGCCGCCGCGAACATCCGAACAAGGCTGCGACGCTGTGGGCTCTCGGCACCGGTGTGATGTCCTTCCTCGGCGCCGGCGTGTGGGGCTTCCTGCACACCCTGGCTCCGGTGAACTACTACACGCATGGCACGCAGATCACCGCCGCCCACGGTCACATGGCCTTCTACGGCGCCTACGCGATGGTGGTGCTGACGATCATCAGCTACGCCATGCCGATTCTGCGCGGACGGGCCGCCAACAGCGAAAAGTCGCAGGTGCTGGAAATGTGGGCGTTCTGGCTGATGACCGTGGCGATGGTCTTCATCACCCTGTTCCTGACCGCGGCCGGCATCCTGCAGGTCTGGCTGCAGCGCTACAGCGCCACGCCGATCCCGTTCATGGCGGCGCAGGATCAGCTCACGATCTTCTACTGGATGCGTGAAGGTGCCGGCGTGATGTTCCTGATCGGCCTGCTGGTCTATATCGCCAGTTTCTTCATCGGCGGGGATCACAAGACCAAGGCAGCGTAAGCCGTCCGACGCTGTCCGCACGATGACAAAGCCCGGCGCGAGCCGGGCTTTGTTGCGTCTGGCGGGGCGATCCGCACCACGCCGGTGCCTTGCTCCTGCGCGGCGTTCCATGACAGGGCGTTGCCGGGGCAGGATAAGGGCATTTAACGGAAATTTTCCCGGCACGGGATTTGCTGCAGGTGCACATCCGTGCGTTGCGCACGGCGTATGCCAACAGGAAACCCCATGCCGCCGATCCGTCCTTTGCCCTCCGTCTCCGGTCTTCTCCGGCGGGCGGCATTTTGGAGCTTGTTCGCCGCGCCGGCCGGGTGTCTGGCCGATGCCGTTCCGGCGCCGCGTCTCGATGGCGCGAATACCGCCTGGATGCTGGTCGCCACGACGCTGGTGCTGCTGATGACCCTGCCCGGCGTTGCGCTGTTCTATGGCGGCATGGTCCGGCGGCGCAATGTGCTGGCCACGATGAGCCAGAGCGTGGCGATCGCTGCGGTGGTCAGCTTGGTCTGGTGTGCCGTCGGCTATAGCCTGGCGATGCGGCCGGGCGGTGCCTTTATCGGCGGCCTCGATCGCCTGTTTCTCGGCGGGCTCAGCCTCGACGCGCTGGCGGGCAAGGCTGGCGCCAACGTACCGGAGTCGGTCTTTGCGATGTTCCAGCTCGCCTTTGCGATCATCACCACCGCGCTGGTGCCGGGCGCCTTTGCCGAGCGGATGAAGTTTTCGGCGCTGTTGTTGTTCGCGGCGCTGTGGTCGCTGCTTGTGTATGCGCCGGTGGCTCACTGGGTGTGGGAGCCGGGCGGCTGGCTGGCACGGAGGGGCGTCCTGGATTATGCGGGCGGCACGGTTGTGCATATCAATGCCGGCGTGGCCGGGCTGGTGTGCGCCATGTTCATCGGGCCGCGGGCCGGTTTTGGCCGGCAGGCGATGACGCCTTACAACCTGGCCCTGACCCTGGCCGGCGCCGCGTTGCTGTGGGTCGGCTGGATGGGCTTCAACGCGGGCTCGGCGCTGGCGGCGGACAGTCGCGCCGGCATGGCGATGCTCGTCACCCAACTGGCAGCGGCTGCGGCCGCGGTGTCGTGGATGGCGGCCGAGTGGCTGATGCGTGGCCGGCCGGGCGCCCTGGGGCTGGTGTCCGGGGCGGTGGCCGGGCTGGTGGCGGTGACGCCGGCTTCGGGTTTCGTCACGCCGGCTGCGGCGCTGCTGATCGGCGGGGTGGCGGGTATCGGCTGCTATCTGGGGGCGACCCTTCTCAAACGGATGACCGGCTGGGACGACGCCCTCGACGCTTTCGGCATCCACGGTGTGGGCGGCATCGTCGGTGCGCTGCTTACCGGTGTGCTGGCCGCGCCGGAGGTGGGCGGCGTGCGCGGCGATTTTCTGGTCCAGCTCGCCGGTGTCGCGGCAACGGTGGCCTACAGCGGCGCGATGAGCTTCGTGGTGCTGGTTGCGGTCGATGGGCTGGTCGGCCTGCGGGTGAGCGGGGCAACCGAAACGGAA
The DNA here is from genome assembly GCA_937871125.1 of uncultured Zoogloea sp. GTDB lineage: Bacteria > Pseudomonadota > Gammaproteobacteria > Burkholderiales > Rhodocyclaceae > Zoogloea. The sequence goes on from CALMXT010000296.1 coordinate 3,153, forward strand.
GGTCTCGACATCGTCGAGCATGGCGAGGCGGTGGCCTGAAGAGGCCCGGCCATTTCTGAATTCAAGCGGAGGAAGTCATCATGGAATCCGACAGCGTCATCTACGGTCTGCTCGGGCGCATTCATCTGCTGATGCGGCGCACATGCAACCGCATTACCGATGTGGAATACATGCGTGCCAACAAGGATTACGCGCGGGAGATCGTGCGTCTGGCATCGGCGGCCGGCAACGACGAGCTGGCGGCCTTGGCCGGGCGCTTGCGCGTCGCGATGGAACTGGACGCTCCGGTCGAGGCCGAGGCGAAGGTCGAAGCGCCCGGCCTGCTCGACCGGCTGCGCTCGGCCCGCCCCAGCGCAACCCACCCCACCCAGCGTTATGTCGGCTCCTTGCGGTAGGGGCTTGCGGGCATCGCTTCAGGCGGGCGGGATGACCCGCTCCGGTTCGTCGCTGCCGAGCGGCTCAATCCAGCCAAGCTGCTTTTCGAGCACCTCGACGGTGGCTTCCGAAGCATCGCCGCGGCGTGCCTGCAGACGGCGCTGGAGTTCGCTCACCGGCGCCGCGCAGGCGAGGATCGCGAAGCGGACGCCGCGGCGCGCCGCCAGCGCCCGGAAATTGTCCCGCTCGCTGCGCTTGAGAAATGCCGCGTCGACAACCACCGACCAGCCGGCATCGAGCATGAGCCCGGTCGCTTCGACCAGCCGCGCATAGGTGCGCCGGGTGCTATCGGCGGTGTAGATGCTGCCGTCGATCCTGGTCTGGCTGCGTGCAAGCGGGGCGAGGCCGAAGAGGCGCTTGCGCTCCACGTCCGAGCGCAGGCGCAGGGTGGTGGCGCTCGGGTCGGCACGCAGGAGCTTGGCGCTGGCGGTGGTCTTGCCCGAGCCGGACAGGCCGAAGGTGATCGTCAGGCGTGCCGGCGGCGGTGCGGCAATCGTTTCGGCGAGCTGCAGGTAGCGCTCCGCGACAAGCGCGTTGCCGCCGATCCCGGCCACCTTGGCGCGCACCATGGCCTTGTAAACCGCGTAGAAGCGCAGCACCGGCACGGCTTCGAAATCGCCGGAGCCGGCCAGCCATTCGTTGAGCAGCCACGCGGCGAGATCCGGCCGGCGGTGGTCGAGCAGATCCATGTAGGTGAAGGCCAATTCCGAGGCCACGTCGATCCAGCGGAAATCGTCGTTGAATTCGATGCAGTCGAAGGGCAGGACGCGGCCTTCCGCCATCACCAGATTGCCCAGGTGCAGGTCGCCGTGGCATTCGCGCACCCGGCCGGCGGCCTTGCGGGCGGCGAGGGCGGGGCGGATGCGGGCATATTCCTCCTGCGTCCAGCGTTCGAGGCAGGAGAGCCGCGGGCTTGCGGCGGGCAGCAGGACGAACAGTTCGGTGAAGTTCTCGAGGGCCGCGTCGCGCACCTGTTCGGGTTCGCCGAAGGGCGTTTCCGGACCAGCGACGGCGGCGGCATCGTGGAAGGCGACGACCACTTCGGCCAGCCCGGACAGCTGCGCGGGCGTCAGTTCGCCGCGGGCGCACACGTGGTCGAGGCGCTCGGACTCCGGAAAGCGGCGCATCTTCACCGCCCATTCGCCGGTGTCGTCGACCGCTTCGAGGCCCAGGTAGAGTTCCGGCGCAAAGCGTTGGTTGAGGCGCAGTTCTTCCTCGCAGAAATGCCGGCGGCGCGCGGCGGTGCCGTAGTCGAGGAAGGGCAGGGTGATCGGCTTTTTCAGCTTCCAGGCAAAGGCCTCGGTGAGCAGCAGCCAGGAAATGTGCGTTTCGACGACTTCGGCGCCAAGGCGGGCGCGGAAGGCTTCGAGCCAGTCGGGAAGCGGTGTGTTCATGGCGTGTTTCAGGTCCACCAGTAGCGAACGATGTGGAAGAAGATCGGCGCGGAGAAGCTGATCGAGTCGACCCGGTCGAGCATGCCGCCGTGGCCTTCGATCATCGAGCCCCAGTCTTTCACGCCCCGGTCGCGTTTGATGGCCGACAGCACGAAGCCGCCGAAGAAGCCCATCACGTTGATGACCAGCGCGATCAGCCCGGCTTCCAGCGGCGTGAATGGGGTGATCCACCACAGGGCGGCGCCGACCGCGGTGGAGGTGAGCACGCCGCCCACCAGGCCTTCGACCGTCTTCGACGGGGAAATGGCCGGTGACACCTTGTGCTTGCCGAGGAGCTTGCCCCACACATACTGGAAGACGTCGCTGGATTGCACGGTGAGCACCAGGAAGACCACCAGCAGCGCGTTGCGGCCGGTGTAGCCGGCAATGTCGAGGGTCAGCAGGGCCGGCACGTGGGACAGGCAATAGACGCAGATCATCAGCCCCCACTGGACCTTGGCGGCCCGCTCCAGGAAGCGCTGGGTGTCGGCGCCGAGGGAAGAGGAGATCGGCAGCAGCAGAAAGGCGTAGACCGGGATCAGGATCGAGAACAGGCCGTACCAGTCGGTGGCGATCAGCCAGTACTGCAGCGGCAGGAAGACGAAAAAGCTCCACAGCAGCGCCCGGTGGTCGCCGCGTCGGGTGTGGGTAAGGGAGACGAACTCCCGCAGGCTCTGGAAGGAGATGAAGGCGAACAGGGCGATGACGCCCCCTTTGCCGATCCAGATCGCGCCCCCGATGAGGGCGATCATGGCCCACCAGGCCTTGATGCGGGCGTTGAGGTTGTCGATGACGGCATGGGGCGCGCCGGGTGAGACGCGCCATTTGAGCCCCATGCCGATGGCGCTGAAGAGGGCGAGCAGGCCGAAAATGCCGCCGAAGACGGCGATCAGGTCGTGGTTCGGGTTCATGGCGGCGTCAGTCTTCGGGAGGGGCGAGGTCGAGGAGGGCGGCCCGGGCGCGGGCCAGGAAGGCATCGCGGCTTTCGTTGTCCTGCGCCGCGAGGGGCGGGCCGAAGCTCAGGGAGCACAGCAAGGGCACCGGAATCACGCTGCCCTTGGGCATGACCCGGCCCAGGTTCTCGATCCATACCGGGATCAGTTCGGCCTCCGGGTGGGCCTTGGCCAGATGGTGGATGCCGCTCTTGAAGGGCTGTACGCCTTCGCCCAGATTGCGGGTGCCTTCCGGGAAGAGGATCAGCGATTCGCCGGCGGCGAGGGCTTCGCCCATCTGCTCGACCGGATTGGGGCCGTGACGGTCCGGCCGCCGGTCGATCGTCACCCCGCGGAAGACGCGGTTGATGATGTAGCGCTTGAGGGGCGTGGTGAGCCAGTAGTCGGCGCCCGCCACCGGCCGGGTGAGGCGCCGCAGGTGAGGCGGCAGCGAGGCCCAGATCAGCACGAAATCCCCGTGGCTGCGGTGGTTGGCGAAATACACCCGAGGCCGGGCGTCCGGGGCGCTGCCGATCCATAAGGCGCGAACGCCGGTCAGCAGCTTGGCAAAGCCGCACAGGGCGGAGGCGGCAAGTCGGTCTAAGGACATCAGGGGGCTCCTGTCTGGCACAGACGCCACAGGATGGCGCCGAGAAGGCTTGCGAGCTGGAGGGCGAGCGCGAGGGATTGATGACGCAGGAGGCGCAGGGCGCCGCGAATCCGCTCGGCCAGCGGCCGGGGTGCGGCCGACGGAGGAACCTGCATGCCGAAAACGAGGCTCAGCGCCCGGTCGAAAGCCCCCAGATCGGCCGATTGGTCAGGCGCCGGCAGCGTGGACCAGCGGTTCGCCCAGTAGGAAAAGATCCGTGCGTCGAGATCGCAGCGGAAGGCGAAATAGCGTTGCGCCAGACCCGCCGCCGCGCTGAGCGCCAGCAGCGTTGCGGTGGGGCGGCTGGTGGCCGTCAATAGCAGCGCGGCAAGGGCGAGGGCCAGGAGGGTCAGGCTCAGGAGGTCCAGGCGCCGGCCCTGACCGAGGGCGGCGGCGGCGAGGGCGGCGTCTGCCGCGCTCTGGCGGAGGTCGTCAGGCGCCACCGACGGTCTCCGGCGGTGGGCTCAGGCGTGCCAGGGCTTCGCGGTGCGCGGGGCCGAGGACGACCTGCGGGCGCGCGCGCTGCAGCAGGGCGAGCGCCTCGTCCACCGACGCGGCCCGTCCGCTGCCGATCAGCCAGGCGGCCACCGCACAGGCGCTGCGGGAATAGCCCAGGGCACAGCACACCAGCAGGGGGCCGTGCTGGCGCAGGGCGTCGATGCGCGCGGCAGCCTGCTCCAGTTGTGCGGTGTCGGGTGGGACCAGGTCCAGCCACGGGAGGCCGGCGTAGCGCCAGTTGCCGCGCGGGGCGGGGAGTTCGGCGGTGAGATCGAGGAGCGCCTTGAATCCGCCGGCTTCCATGCTCGCGGCGTCGGGCAGGCGACCGAGCCATACGCCGTCGACGATCGGGTCGGGGTCCGGATGCCCGCGCGTCCACAGGCGGGAGTTGAGCCACGCGGCCAGCGTGTAGGGGGCCAGCAACAGGGCTGCGCCAAGGCTGTGACGACCGTCCCGTTTCTGGAAACCGGCCGGGCCGAGGAAGGCGTAATTGAGGGCCACCAGGGCCAGCGCGATGCCCAGCCAGATCGGCCCGAGGCCCGCGCGGCCAAGGTACAGGCCCAGCCCGCCGGCAGTCAGGGCGGCCAGCAGGTAGAGGCCGGCCAGCCGTCTCCGGGCGGGCGAGCGGCTGAAGTGCGCGTGGGCGAAGGGGGTCGGGCCGGCTTCGGGCCACAGCCACAGACACAGCAGGCCGACCAGGGCGCCGGTGGGGATGTCGATGAAGTGGTGCTGGTAGGTGGTCAGCACCGATACGGCGATCAGCGCGGCCCAGGCATCCACGCCCAGGCGCAGCCATCCCCGGCTGGCTCCGGCGAAGCGCACCCACAGGATGACCAGCAGTCCGATGTGCAGGGAAGGCGCCTGGTTGTAGGGTTTGTCGAAGCCGGCCAGGGCGTCGAACAGGTGGCCGAAGAGGCCGTCGGTGGCGGGGCGCTCGAAGCTGAAATGGAGCGGAAAGAGCAGAAAGCACGCAACCGACACCAGTTGGGCGGTGAGCAGGCGTAGCGCGTGGCGATCCACCTGCTGCGCGTTGCGGCACAGGAGGAAGGACAGGCCGTAGAACAGGTCGATGGACCAGTAGGGCAGGATGGTCCAGGGCAGGAAGGGGATATGGCGCTCCCAGTCGTAAACCACGGCGGTGCCGACCTGCCAGCGGGCGGCCATGGAATTGGCGAAGCCGTAGCTGAGGAAGAAGAAGGGCCCCAGAAACAGCAGCCAGGCGACGCCCCGTTGCCAGGGAATGCCCGGAGCGGCAAGCGCGGGGCGTTTCATGGGTTGCGCCGCCGGGCCAGGGACACGGTGAAGATGCCCCATTCGTCGATGCGCTGGGCGAGCTTTTCGAAGCCCGCTGCGTCGACCAGCTGGTCCATCTCGGCCTGACTGCGCCGGCGCATCACCCAGGCCTGACCGCCCCGGTGACTGGTGAGGGCGCGGGCGATGAGTTCCAGTTGCGGATGCCAGGGCTGTCCGGTGTAGAGCAGGTAGCCGCCGGGCTCCACCGCCTGGGCCATCCCGGCCAGGGAGCGGCGCACCATGTCGTTGTCGGGGAACAGCTCGTAGAGGCCGGAGACGATGCCGACGGTCGGTCTGGGCGATGCCGCGGCGACCGAAGCCTGATCGAAGGCGTCGCCCTTTTCGAAGCGGGCGATGGCGTCGAGGCCTTTTTGGTGGATCAGCGCGGCGCCGTCGCGCACGTTGATGTCGCTGAAGTCGCGCAGCAGGATGGATTCCGGCCGCTGGGGCAGGCCGTCGAGGGCTTCCAGCACATAGCGGCCGTGGCCGGCCGCGATGTCGAGGATCCGCGCCGGTCGGCCTTCGGCGCTCAGGCGGGCGAGGGCGAGGCGCAGGAGTTCTTCGAGATGGCGTTTCCGCTGACGGATGCCGCGCCACCCGATGGCGTCGAGGTAGTTGCGGTCGATGGCCCGGCCGATCGGGCCGACGCCGGCGGGGGTGTTGCGGTAAACGTAATCCAGCGTGCTGCCCGAATCGAAGCCGGTGCGGTGACCGAGGGCGACGCCTTCCGAGAGCAGTCCGCCGAGCTTCATGCTGGCCCGGTAGGTGGCCCAGTAGAGACCGCGGGGGCTGAGGGCGGGCAAGGGGCGGGCGAGGGCGTCGGACTCGTCCTTGGTCGCACCGTGTCGGTCGGCGGCGAGCAGATCGATGGGCTGGGGCGGGCTGGCGAATTGGCGCAGGATGAAGTCGCGGGCCTTGTCGGTGGCGATCCGGCGGTCCTTTTCGCCGAGGGTGTCGTGGTAGAAGCCGTCGAGGACGTGTTTTTCCTTGATCGCCGAGCCGAGGCGCGCGAAGAAGCGGTGCTGGGGGGCGTGATGCACCACCCAGTCGGCCCCGGAAATGAGCAACTGGGTGGGCAGGACGATGGCCTGGGCGTCGGCCACGACCCGTTCGGCGGCTTCGTAAAGGCCCAGCAGGATGTTCACCGAGATGGCGCGGGCGATCAGCGGGTCGCTGTCGTAGCTGGTCTGGCGGGCCGGGTCGTGGGTCAGGAATTTGGCCTTGACGTAGCTGTTCACAAAGAAGTTGCCGCGCAGCTTCTGCATCAGGGCCAGCCCGGGGCGGGCCAGCGGGACGTAGAGCTTGACCTTGAAGGCCGGAGAGGCGAGCACCAGACAGCGGATCTTCGGCGCGTAGTCGTGGGCCCAGGTGGATACCAGCACGGCGCCGACGCTCTGGGCGAGAACCGCCATATCGGTCGGATCGATACCGTGGCGTTGGCAGATGTGATCGATGAAGGTCTGGACGTCCCGAACCGAGGTGCCGAAGCTTGGCGAATAGCCTCGCTCGCCGGGGGACTCGCCGTGACCGCGGGCGTCCCAGGCAAAGAAGTCGAAATCCGGCAGATTCAGTTCGTCGGCCAGGTGGGCGATGCGGCCGGAGTGCTCGTGACCCCGGTGGAACATCACGACCGCCCCCCGGCGGGGGCCGGCGGCGGGCCAGTGCCGATAGAACAGGGAGACGCCGTCGTGGGTCTCGAAGCGGCTTTCGGAAACGGGGCGCAGGGTGTTCATCGCAGACCTCAGGGGGTACGGCGGGCCAGATCGACGCCGCTCCGGACGCGGTTGAAGATGTTGAACAGAATGGCCAGCGCGGCGGCCGGCATGATCCACGCCGCCCATGCGGGCAGGCTGCCGGCCAGACCCAGCCACAGGCCCAGGGCGCCGAACAGAAAGGCCCGATCGCTCTTGCCCATCGGGCCGTCGTAGCGGCGCGGGCTGCCCACCATCGGGCCCAGCGCGCCAGCCATCTCCGAGACGGCCGAAAGAAAGATCACCGCGCCGACGCTGCCCCAGCCAAAAGGCGCGATGCCCACGAAGGGCAGGTAGAGGGCGGCGTCGGCGATCACGTCGGAGAGTTCGTTGAGGTAGGCGCCGAGGGCCGACTGCTGGCCGAACTCCCGCGCCAGCATGCCATCGACGGCATTGAAGGCCATGCGCAGGAACATCCACAAGGGCAGGAGCAGAAAGCCGCCGCTCGTGTCCGGGTGCAGAAACAGCCAGACTCCGAGGGCGATGGAAACGCCCATCGCGGCCAGCGTCACCTGATTGGCCGTGACACCGGCGGCGGCGATGCGTCCGACAATGGGGCGCAGGAGCGCCTGGAAGCGGGGCTTGAGCTGGTAGATGCTGATCATGTTCGGCATGGGGTCGGCGGACGGAACGATTCTGACATGCTCGGGGCTCGGATTTGAGCCCTTTGTTGTCCGGCTGACGCAGGCCGGTCTTCTCCGCCGACCGACCCGGTGTTATGTTCGCGACCCCGCCGGAGTTCCGTCATGACCGTCCCCAGCCCCTTCGACCTTCGTCCCGCCAGCCTTGCCGAGGCCGAGGCGCAGATCGCCGCGATCCGCAGCCTGCTCGCCGCCCGCGCCCTCGACCACCGCAACCCGCCGCCACCGCCCACCGCCTGCTGCGGCCGCGGCTGCAACGGCTGCGTGTGGGAGGGCTATTACGCGGCGCTCCGATGGTGGCGGGAGGATGCGCGGGCACTGCTCGGCGGCTGACCGCCGATCTTGGCAGAAACGCCCAAAAAACCGTAAAATCCGCCTCTTGCCGAGGAGCGTTGCGACCTGCCCATCCCCGTGATGGCCAAACAGGCCAGGCTCGGCAACCGATCAACGGCGCTCACAAACCAACAGCCGGGTTTGTGGCGCCGTTCGCATTTCCGCTCGCCGCCGGCTGAATCGAAGGAAATCTCCATGCAAGCCGACCGTACCGCCGAACTTCAAAGTCTCCTGACCCACCGCATCCTGATCCTCGACGGCGCGATGGGCACGATGATCCAGCAGCACAAGCTCGGCGAGGCCGACTACCGCGGCACCCGTTTCGCCGATCACCCGAAAGACCTCAAAGGCAACAACGATCTGCTGGTGCTCACCCGCCCCGACGTGGTCGGCGGCATCCACCGGGCTTATCTCGAAGCCGGCGCCGACATCGTCGAGACCTGCACCTTCAACGCGACCCGGGTGTCCCAGGCCGATTACCAGTTGTCCGATCTCGCCTACGAACTCAACGTCGAAGGCGCCCGGCTGGTTCGCCAGCTGTGCGACGAGTTCACCGAAGCCAACCCGGCCAAGCCGCGCTTCTGCGCCGGCGTGCTCGGACCGACCTCGCGCACCTTGTCGATCTCGCCGGACGTGAACGATCCGGGCTTTCGCAACGTCAGTTTCGATGCGCTGGTGGACGACTACTACGATTCCGCCCGCGGCCTGATGGACGGCGGCGCCGACATCCTGCTGATCGAAACCATCTTCGACACGCTCAATGCCAAGGCCGCGGTGTTCGCCGTCGAAAAGCTCTTCGCCGATCTCGGCCGTCGCCTCCCGGTGATGATCTCCGGCACCATCACCGACGCCTCCGGCCGCACCCTTTCGGGCCAGACCGCCGAAGCCTTCTGGAACTCCCTCAGCCACGCGCAGCCGATCAGCTTCGGCCTCAACTGCGCGCTGGGCGCCAAGGAATTGCGCGCCTATGTGGATGAACTCTCCAACGTCTGCAACACCTTCGTGTCGGCCCACCCCAACGCCGGCCTGCCCAACCCGCTGTCGCCCACCGGCTACGACG
>CALMXT010000297.1 GCA_937871125.1 uncultured Zoogloea sp.
CCCTGCGCGCCTACCAGGGCGTCGATTTCGACGATCTGATCCGCCTGCCGGTCAAACTCTTCGACGCCCATCCGGAGGTGCGCGAGCGCTGGCAGAACAAGCTGCGCTATCTGCTGGTGGACGAATATCAGGACACCAACCGCGCCCAGTACATCCTGCTCAAACATCTGGCCGGCGTGCGTGCCGCGTTCACCGCCGTGGGCGACGACGATCAGGCCATCTACGCCTGGCGCGGCGCCGACGTGGAAAACCTGCGTCAGTTGCCGGTGGATTTCCCCAGCCTGCGGGTCATCAAGCTGGAGCAGAACTACCGCTCGACCACGCGCATCCTGCACGCCGCCAACACGGTGATCGCCAATAACGAAAAGCTCTTCGACAAAAAGCTGTGGTCCGAGCACGGCGCCGGCGAGCCGGTGACGGTGGTGGCTTGCCAGACGCCCGAACACGAAGCCGAATCGGTGGTGATGAAGCTCTCCGCCCACAAGTTCGAGCACCGCACCCACTTCAAGGATTACGCCATCCTCTACCGCGGCAACCATCAGGCCCGCCTCTTCGAGCAACAACTGCGCAACCACAAGATCCCCTACGCCATCTCCGGCGGACGCAGCTTCTTCGAGAACGCCGAGATCCGGGATCTGTGCTCCTATCTGCGCCTGATCGCCAACGAGGACGACGATCTGGCCTTCATCCGCGCCATTACCGTTCCGCGTCGCGGCGTCGGCCCGGCCACCATCGAAGCCCTTGGGCGCTACGCGGGTAACCGCCATATCAGCCTGTTTGCCGCGGCTTTCGAAGAAGGCGCCGCCGAGCACGTCAATGCCCGCCAGCTCGAAACCGTGCGGGAGTTCGGCCACTTCATCAACCGCATGGCCCATCGCGCGCCCCGCGAACCCGCCGGGCAGGTCATCAACGACATGCTCAAGGCCATCAACTACGAAGCCTGGCTGTACGAAAGCTGCGAACCCCGCGAAGCCGAAACCAAATGGAGCAACGTGGGCGACTTCACCGGCTGGCTCGGCCGCAAGGGCGAGGAGGACGGCAAGACGCTGATGGACATGATCCAGACCATCAGCCTGATCACCATGCTCGACAAGGACGACACCGAACTCGATCAGGTCCAGCTCGCCACGCTCCACGCCTCAAAAGGCCTGGAGTTCAAGCACGTCTTCCTGGTTGGCGTCGAGGAAGGCCTGCTGCCCCATCAATCCTCCATCGACGAGGACAAGATCGAGGAGGAGCGCCGTCTGATGTACGTCGGCATCACCCGCGCCCAGCGCACCCTCACCATCAGTTACTGCGAACGTCGCAAGGCCGGACGCGAGGTGCGTACCTGCGATCCGTCGCGTTTCATCGACGAAATGGGCGACGAAGGCATCAAGCGCAACGACCGCAAATCGCAGGAACCGGTGAGCAAGGAAGACGCCAAAGCCCGCATCGCCAACCTCCGCGCGATGCTGGGCAACAAACCGGGAACGATAGGCTGAGCGCTTGGCCGTCGTCTTGGCGGCACGCGCGCGTCCGGCATCGCTGCACAGGCAGGCTTTGAAGCCGAATCGCGACGGAGGCGGCTGCGTATCGGGCTTGGCTTCCGATAGGCCTCCGGGCGCGTCTTGGAGCCCCGGCAAGGGCTGCACAGCGCCCAAAGCCGGCGTGCCCGGACTATAGAAAATCGCCGTTCGGTCGATATCAAACCAGGGCGCAGTCCGGTTGCCGGTTCTTTTGCGGCCTTGCCGACGATGTGAATACGCGTGTTTTTGCGTCTCCTGTCAGCCGATCTACGAAGCCTGTTCCGCCAGACCCAACCACGGGGATACGACGCATGTTCGCCAACTTATCCATACGCCTCCGTCTCCGCCTTCAGTTGGCCATCGCCGTGGTGGCAATGGCCCTGATCGGTGGTTTGGGCATCTATCAGCTACGCTCTTTCCAGCAGGCCGTGTATGCCGAAGCCGCCCACCTCGAAGCCCGGATGCGCATCCTGACTTCGGTCGAATCGGCGCAGATCGCCTTCAAGACCCAGGTTCAGGAGTGGAAGAACATCCTGCTGCGGGGGCATGAAAAGGACAATTTCGACAAATATCTTGCGCAGTTCGGCGATGAGGAAAAGAAGGTCCAGGCGCATCTCGAACATGTCTTGAACGATCCGTCCATGCCGGGCGAGCAAGTGGCCGAGCTCAAGGCGATCGCGAGTCAACACCTTGAATTGGGGCGGGCTTATCGGGAGGCGCTGAAGAGCTACAGCCCGGAGCGGCCCGACGCCGCGCAAGTCGTCGACAAGCTGGTCAAAGGCAAGGATCGGCATATTTCGGAGGCGATCAATACGCTGGTTCAAAACGCCGAAGCGGCCGGCGCCAAAGAAAGCCGCGCCAATGTCGAGCGCTCGGAAAGCATGTACGAACGCGTCCGGAACGGCCTGATCGCCGGCATTGCGATTGCCGCGGCGCTTCAGCTCGGGCTCTCGGTCGCAACCGGCCGGCGTGTTGTCGAGGCCATCGGGCAGCTCGAGCGCGCCATGGGTGAAATCGCCCGGACCTGGAACCTCAAGCTCCGTGTCGCGATCACCGGAAAAGACGAAATCGCCGCTGCCGCCACGACCTTCAACGCGCTTCTGGAAAGTTTCGAGGATATCGTCGGACGGGTGCGCAACGGCATTGCCGGAATCAATTCGGCCAATGAGCGCTTGATCGGGCTCTCTTCCAATCTGAAGGTGGCCACCCACCTGCAAAGCGACTCCACGGCCGCAATCGCCACCGCCATCGAGCAAAGTTCAACCAGCATTGCGGTGGTCAAGGACGGTGCTTTCGACGCGAAGGCGGCCTCGGAACAATCTTGCCAAATGGCGGGCAATGGCGTCGTGAGTCTGGAGAGCGCTCTGGCCGAGATGCGTGAAACCGTCGAGCTTGTGCAACACACCGCCCTGACGATCGAAAAACTCGGCGACGAAACCGCGCAGATATCGGGAATCGTGCAGGTCATCAAGGATGTCGCCGACCAGACCAATCTGCTTGCGCTCAACGCCGCCATCGAAGCGGCCCGTGCCGGAGAGCAGGGACGCGGCTTCGCCGTCGTTGCCGACGAAGTGCGCAAACTGGCGGAACGGACGAGCGGTGCGACCGCCGAAATCGGTGCGGTGATCGGGCGGATTCAGGCGGGGACCAAAGAATCCGTCGAGAAAATGCATGTGATGGTCGATCACGTCTCCAAAGACACTTCCCACATCAACTCGGCCAGTGACGTCATCCAGGGCATCCGCGATTCGGCGAACGCGGTGGTCGGCACGACTTCGGAGATCAATCTGGCACTCGTCGAGCAGTCGCATGCCATCGAGGACATCGCCAAGCGGGTGGCCGCAATTGCAGATGCGACCGACCGGAACGGTGTGGCAGTGAGCGATATCGCCGAGCAGGCCGAATGCCTTCGGACGCTCGGTCGCTCGCTCGAAGAGGCAATCTGCCGCTTTCACGCCTGAGCGGGTATCGCCGGCCCGATGCTTCGGACATGCGGCAGCCAATGCCAGTCATGTCGGGCGGCACGTAAAGGGCGGTCGTCTGGCCGACCGCCCTTTACGACTTACCGCGTTGGGTCAATCAGTTGAGTCCAAGCAGATTGACCGCGTGGTGGCCGATCATCCATTCCTCGTTGGTCGGCACGACCAGCACTTCGACCTTGCTGTCCTTGGTGTGAATGCGGGTCGCGTGGCGGAGGTTGGCGGCGGGGTAGAGATGCAGACCGGTCCATTCCAGCCATTCGGCGATGCGGGCGCGGATCGGCGCGGCGTGTTCGCCGATGCCACCGGTGAATACCAGGGCTTCGAGGCCGCCGGAAGCCATCGATAGTTGGCCGACCATGCAGGCGGCGCGGTAGCAGAACAACTCGACGGCTTCCTTGGCCGAGTGCTCGTCCGATTCGAGCAGGACACGCATATCCTGGCTGATGCCGGAAACCCCGAGCAGACCCGACTGTTTGTAGACCAGGCTGGCGATCGCCTTGGCATCCATGCCCTTTTGTTCGAGGAGGTACAGGAGCACGCCGGGATCGAGGCTGCCGGTACGGGTGCCCATCATGAGGCCGTCGACTGCGGTGAAGCCCATGCTGGTGTCGCGGGACAGCCCGTCGCGCAGCGCGCACATGCTGGCGCCGTTGCCGAGGTGAGCGATGACGATGGCACCGCGGGATTTCTCCTCGCCGAGGAGATCCGGCAGCTGGCGCGCCACGTATTCGTAGGACAGCCCGTGGAAACCGTAGCGCTTGACGCCTTCGTTGAAGAGCGCACGGGGAATCGGGAATCGTTCGGCCACCGGCAGACGGGTGCGGTGAAAGGCGGTGTCGAAACAGCCCACCTGTTTGACTTCCGGCATCAGGTTGAAGAGCGACTTGATGGCCCGCAGGTTGTGGGGTTGATGCAGGGGGGCGAGCGGAATCAGGGTTTCGAGTTCGGCCACGACTTCCGGAGTCAGCACGACCGGAGCGCCGTAATGGTCGCCGCCATGCACGATGCGGTGACCGGCGGCAACGATCTCGACGCCCGGACTGTGGCGATTGATCCATTCGAAGATGAACTCGAGCGCCAGACGGTGCTGGCCGTTCTGATCGGTGTCCGGCGGGACGGCGAGGGCTTCGGTAAAGCGCTCGCCGGTGTTGGTGTCACGGGCGGACATCAGCGGCTCAGCCCCGATGCCTTCCACCTGACCCGACAGGCGTGGCATATCGGCCAGCTTGGGGGTCATCGGGAAAAGGGCGAATTTCAGGCTGGACGAACCAGCGTTGAGGATGAGAACAGCTTTCACAGACGGACTCCCTGGCGACGTTTATGGGCCATCAGCTGCGCGATTGCACAGGATGCGGTACGGGTTTCTGCGGTATCGGCACGGCTGGTGAGCACGATGGGCACGCGGGCACCCAGCACCACGCCGGCCATCAGGGCGTCAGCGAGGTATTCGAGCTGCTTGGCGACCATGTTGCCGGATTCGAGATCGGGCACGACGAGGATGTCGGCCTGGCCGGCCACCGCCGAACGGATGCCCTTGGTTTTGGCTGCGACGAGGGAGATGGCATTGTCGAAAGCCAGCGGCCCGTCGAGCAGACCGCCCTTGATCTGGCCACGGTCGGCCATTTTGCACAGCGCGGCGGCGTCGAGGGTGGAACGGATTTTCACGTTGACCGTTTCGACGGCCGAGAGGATCGCCACCTTGGGTTCGGGCACGCCCATCATGATGGCCAGCTCGATGGCGTTCTGGATGATGTGCACCTTGTCTTCGAGG
>CALMXT010000298.1 GCA_937871125.1 uncultured Zoogloea sp.
GCAATGTCTTCGAGGTTGGTGGCAACGATGCCCATGAGGTTGTTCATGCCCTCGGAAAGGGTCACGAAGAAGCCGCTCTTGCCCTCCAGCGACAGGCGCCGGGAAAAATCTCCGGACACGGCCGCCTGCATCAGGCCAGCCAGTTCTGCCTCGGCCCGGACTTCGCTGGTGCGATCCACCCATTCGACGACCGTTCCCAGCCGCGTGCCTTCGGCATTCACGACCGGGGTGGCGGTCAGCGAAAAGACTCGTCCGCCCATCTTCACCTCGGCTCTATGCTCTCCGGTCAGACGGCCCAGCACGTTGCGCTGATGGGCGGGATTCTTGTGGAACACATCGAAATTTCGACCCACCAGCCCATCAACCGCAAAGCCCGGCAAATCCTTGCGGATATCGCTCTCGGCCGAGCGCAGCATCCCCAGCACCGCGTCGTTGCAATAAACGATGTGGCCGTCGTTGTCGGCCAGCATGATGTTGGTGGAGGCTCTGTCGAGCGCGTTACGCACCCGCAGATTGGTTGCCGCCACTTCGGCATCGGCCTTGATCTTGGCCAGCAGGCTGGTCTGCATTCTGTTGAGCGCACCGGCAATCTCGCCGAACGCGTCGCGGGACGAAACGTCTACCGGCTGATCGAGCGTACTGTTGGACATGCGCCCGACACCGGATTGAATCTGGCCGATGGCGTCGAGCATGGCGCGCCGCAGGCCGAGGAACAGATAGCCCGCCAACAGCAGGCTGAGGGCGATCACCCCGACGGCGACCATGCGGGCCTGCTCAAGCCGCGCTACCCGGACTCCGAGACGCCGGTCGAACTCGCGAGCCGCCACGTCGAACAAGCCATAAGCACCATCTACAGCCCGGGTGCCGACATCGAAGTATTTGGATGGAACGACGCTGATCTCCGTTGCCTTGAGCAGACCGCCGTCGATCAACTCGACGAAAGCCTGCAGACGGGTTTCCAGTTCTTTGGCAGGGACGGCCAAAACGTCGTGCAGGGCGGCGTCGGAACTACCGGCCTTGGCCGCGGCGGCTGCGATTGCCGCGCGCCCGTCGGCCATGCGCTGCATCAGCACGCTGATCTCGATCCGCTCGGCCTCCGTCTGCTTCTGCCGGGAAGCTTGCACCGTTCCAAGCGCCCGCGCGCGCCCGGCATCCTCGGAGAGACCGGGAAGACGATCGGCGAAAATATCCATCAGATAGTAAGTCTCGAGTTCAGGGTCGAGCGTCGCATTAGTCTGGTCGGCTACATGGCCGATGAAATCCCGGATGCGTGCGATGTATTCGCTGTGCAGGCGAAAACTCTCCGGCCCGCTGACCGTCACCGCACGAGACTGAATGGCGTCCCAACCGTTGCGGATGGCTTGCCATTCATCGGAGAGGCCGAGTTCGGCGCCAAACCGGGCATTCATGGCATCGCCTTCCTTGAGCGCGGCGTTCACCTTGTCGCGCAACTCGGAAAGCCTGCTCGCCATCGCGGCATTGCCGCCGATCACCGCCTGCGACACCCCGCGATGAGCCTGCGCGGCCTGCATCAACTGGCGTGCCGGCAGAGCCAGCGGCACCGTCAGGGTTTCCTTGTGGGAAAAAGCAAGGTCGCCCTGGATGCGATCCAGCAGCATGTAGGCCAACACGACCACCGGCATCAAAGCGACGAGACCGAGAAGGGCCAGTTTGCCCTGCACCGACAGGCGGTTCATCACACCAACGGCAGGAGAGAGAAGTCCACTCATGACAATCACTTTCGGCTTGAATTTGGATCGGCGGCGGCCTGCGAGGCCTTACTGGACGGTTTCGTCGACCAGCGCCATTTCGCTGGAAAGCATCAAGCGCTCGATATCCACCACAATCAGCATGCGTTCGCCAAGGGCACCGAGCCCCCGGATATAGGCGGTATCCACCGACGATGCGAAGTCCGGCGCGGGACGGATTTGATCCGACTGGAGGGAGATCACATCGGACACCGCATCGACGACCATGCCGACCACGCGTCCGCCGATATTGAGGATGATCACCACGGTGAAAGGCGTGTATTCCGCGACACCTACGGCGAACTTGATGCGCAGATCGACGATAGGCACGATCGTGCCGCGCAAATTGATGACGCCCTTGATGAAGCTGGGCGCATTGGCAATCGTCGTGACCGCGTCATAGCCGCGGATTTCCTGGACTTTGAGGATATCGATTGCGTATTCCTCGGCGCCAAGGGTGAAAGTCAGCAACTCCTGGGCGAAGCCGGGCTCTTCCGACTCCAGGGTAGCGGTGGTCTGGGTAGCCTGCAGCATGGAAAAACTCCTCATTAGGGATGAGCCATTTACGGCAGCGCATTTCCTTTCTGAAGGCGTCTTGCCCCAGGGCCAACGCACAAAACAAAGGCCGCCCGAAGGCGGCCCCGAAATCCCGCAACCCGCGCGGACAAAGGCTTATGCGGCAGCCGGCATGACTCGCCGCGCCATCCCGACGAGCATCGGCACGTCGAGGATAAGCGCCACCCGCCCGTCCCCCATAATGGTCGCCCCGCCCACCCCAGGCACGCGCCGGTAGTTGGCTTCCAGGCTCTTGATGACCACCTGGTGCTGGCCGATCAGCTGGTCGATGAACAAGGCCGCACTCTGGCCGTCCGCCTCCAGGACGACCATGATTCCCTTCGACCAGTCGGTGATCGCCCCCTGGATGTGGAACACATCGTGCAGGCAGACAACCGGGAGATATTCGCCGCGCACCTGAATCAGGCGCTCGACCCCGGAAACGCTCTTCATCATGCCCCGTTCCGGCTGCATGGACTCCATCACATAGCCCAGCGGAATGATGTAGGTTTCCTTGCCGACGCCAACGCTCATGCCATCGAGAATGGCCAGCGTAAGGGGCAGACGGACGGTGATGCGGGTTCCCACGCCGGTCACCGAATCGAGTTCGATCCGGCCGCCCATCGCGGAAATGTTCTTTTTGACCACATCCATGCCGACACCGCGCCCCGACACCTCGGTAACCTGCTCGGCCGTCGAGAAGCCCGGTTCCATGATCAATTGCCAGACCTCCTGATCGGTCATCGCGTCCGTCACCGGCATCCCGCGCTCCTTGGCCTTGGCCAGGATTCGGGCGCGGTTCAGACCGGCGCCGTCGTCGCCCACCTCGATGACGATGTTGCCGCTCTGGTGATAGGCGGACAGGGTAATCGTGCCAGTTTCCGGCTTGCCGGAGGCACGACGCTTTTCGGGCGTTTCGAGACCGTGATCGAGACTGTTACGCACAAGGTGCGTCAGCGGATCGGTGATGCGCTCAACCAGACTCTTGTCCATTTCGGTGGTTTCGCCGATCGTCTTCAACTCGACAGACTTACCGAGCTTCTGGGACAAATCGCGCACCACCCGCGGGAAACGGCTGAACACGACGGAAATCGGCATCATCCGGATCGACATCACGGATTCCTGCAGATCTCGGGTATTGCGCTCGAGCTGGGCGAGTCCGTTGATCAGGCGTTCGAAGATCACCGGATCGACGCTGCTGGCCGCCTGGGTCAGCATGGCCTGGGTAATCACCAGTTCCCCGACGAGGTTGATCATCTGATCGACCTTCTCGACGCTTACCCGGATCGACCCGCTGTCACCAGCGGCCGGACGGGCAGCCGCCTTCTTCACCGCTGCGGGGGCTGCGACATGGGCGGGGGCAAGCTCGACGGGCGCGGGCGGCGCGACTTCGACTCGCGGCGGTTCCGCCGTCGGCATTTGCGCAACCGGCTCGAACAAACCATACGCGGTTTCTTCCGGCACTTCCGCCGGCTCGGCAGGCAACTGCGGCAACTCGGTGAAGAAACCGTAGGGCTCGAACCCAATCCCTACGTCCGAGAAAAATCCGTAGGCTTCGCCGCCGGCCGGGTATGGCGCTGCCGCAGGCTCCGGCAAGGGGTCGAACAGGCCATATGCCCCGTCACTCTCCGCCGTGGGTTCGTCGAAAAATCCATAGGCCTCATTCTTCGCCGCGTCGACGAGCGGCTCGATGCGTATCGACGCACCGTCGGCGACAAAGTCGAGCACGCCACGCAGCGTCTCGGCTCCCACCTCGGTCACGATCCGCAACTGGCATTCCCGACTATCTGGCGTCGGTTCGGCGACCGTTTCAACGACTCCGAAACTGCTCAACTCTTCCACCAGATGCCTGAGGCTCCCGGCATCAAGTGCGGCATCGCCGGCCAGAGTGAAATAAAGCTCGAAACCCGTCACGCAGTGAGGAGCAGGCCCATCCGCCACGCTGAGGGCCGGGGCTGCGACTGGCGCGTCGAGCGCGCGGCAAAGCGCCTCGAGCCGGTGGCAGATGGCCTCCGCAGCCTCCCGGTCGGCTTCGTCCTCGCCCCGATGAGCAGCCAGCAGATTCTTCAGCACATCGCCTGCCACCAGCGACGCGTCCACCATGTCGTCGGTCAGCGGGGCTTCGCCCTTGCGTACCCGGTCAAGCATGGTTTCGAGGATGTGCGTCACCTCCATCATGTCCTGGAAGCCGAAGGTTCCGCTCGACCCCTTGATCGAGTGGGCGGCCCGAAACAGGGCGTTCACCTCCTCGGTGTCCGGCGCAGCCGGATCGATCGCCAGCAGTAACGCTTCCATGCTGGCCAGGTGCTCGGCGGCTTCCTCGAAAAACACCTGGTAGAACTGGCTCATGTCTATGGCCATGCCTGTCTCCCGTGATGCAC
>CALMXT010000299.1 GCA_937871125.1 uncultured Zoogloea sp.
AATACACCTACGGCGGTCTGGCCATGGACGCCTATCTCTGGCAGGACGCCAGCCCTGCCCCCTTCAACCTGGAGCAATGAACACCATGACCCCTTCCACTGAACGCTATTCCGGCCCGGCCATCGGCGCCCACTGGATCATCGCCCTGCTGATCCTCATCGCCTGGCCCCTGGGCGTGTACATGCACGAACTGGCCCTGTCGCCCCTCAAGCTCAAGCTCTACTCCTACCACAAGTGGATCGGCATCACGGTCCTGCTGCTCTTCGTGCCGCGCATCCTGTGGCGTCTCACCCACCGTCCGCCGGCCGCACTGCCGATGCCGGCCTGGCAGCACAAGATCGCCGAGGGCACTCACCATCTGCTCTATCTGCTGATGTTCCTGGTGCCGCTCAGCGGCTGGCTGATGAGTTCGGCCAAGGGCTTCCAGGTGGTGTATTTCGGTGTTTTGCCGCTGCCCGACCTGGTCGCCAAGAACGCCGAACTCGGCGATCTCCTGGAAGAAGTGCATGAAGCCCTGAACTGGGGGCTGTTCGCCCTGGTCGGCCTGCACGTGGCCGGCGCCCTGAAACACCAGATCATCGACCGGGACGGCACCCTGCGCCGCATGCTGCCCTTCGGCAAATAAGCGCCCAACCTTCGAGAAAGACACCATGAACATTCGTCACATCGCCCTGCCCGCCCTTGCCCTGCTCGTCGCCGGCGCCGCCCAGGCCGTCGAATTCAAGCAGGTGGATGCCGCCAAGAGCAGCCTCGCCTTCACCTCCAAGCAAATGGGCGTACCGGTTCCCGGCACCTTCAAGAAGTTCGCCACCCAGATCGCCTTCGACCCGGCCAAGCCCACCGCTGCCAGCACCACCCTCGAAATCGATCTGGCCAGCATCGACGCCGGCTCGAAAGACGCCAACGACGAAGTGGTCGGCAAGCAGTGGTTCAACGTCAAGGCCTTCCCCACCGCCAAGTTCGTCTCCACCGGCGTCAAGGCGCTGGGCGGCAACCGCTTCGAAGCCATCGGCAAGATGACCATCAAGGGCCAGACCCGCGACGTCGTCGCCCCCTTCACCTTCAAACAGGAAGGCGCCAACGGCGTCTTCGACGGCGGCTTCGTGCTCAAACGCATGGATTTCGGCATCGGCGAGGGCCCGTGGGCCGACGTCTCGGCGGTCGCCAACGAGATCGACATCAAGTTCCACGTCGTGGCCGCCCCGGCCGCTGCAACGAAAAAGTAAGCTCCCCCCAACCACCGTTCAAAAAGGAAACCCCATGAAAAAACTCATCGCACTCGCCATCGCTGCCGGTATATCGTCCGCCGCCTTCGCCGCACCGGAAACCTACACCCTCGAAGGCACCCACTCCATGCCGCGCTTCGAGTACAACCACCTTGGCTACTCGATCCAGCTGTCGCGTTTCGACAAGGCCACCGGCACCATCACCCTCGACCGCGCCGCCAAGACCGGCGCGGTGGACATCACCATCGACACCACCTCGGTGGACTCCGGCTACCCGCTGTTCAACCAGCACCTGCAAGCCGAAGACTACTTCTCCACCGCCCAATTCCCCACCGCCACCTACAAGTCCACCAAGGTGAATTTCGACGGCGACAAGGTGGCCAGCGTCGAAGGCAACCTGACCCTCAAGGGCGTCACCAAGCCGGTGACCCTGACCGTCGTCTCCTTCCACTGCATGCCCCACCCGATGCTGAAGAAGGACGCCTGTGGCGCCACCGCCACCGCCAAGGTCAAGCGCAGCGACTTCAACATGGGCAAGAACGTCCCCTACGTCGGCGACGAAGTGACGATCACCCTGCCGGTCGAAGCCATCAAGATGTAATTCGGCGCAAGCCGATCGCTGCGGAGCGGCCCCATCGCGGGCCGCTCGCTGCGTTTCAGGCACGCCTCCGTTGCGGACTAGTTTTTGCGCGGCCCGCGTTTGCGCAGGGCTTCGTCCAGCAGCGCGTCATGCCCGTAGATATCCGGGAAGAACGAGACCCGGCCGTCGGCCTGCTGCAAGGCCGTGTTGTAGGCAATCACCACCGGCAGCGGCTCGCGCAGGCGCAGGGTTGCGGACTTGCCCTTGTCCATCGCCTCGCGGATGCGCGCCTCGTCCCAGTCCGGCTGCGCCTGCAACACAAACCTGGCCAGCGCCACCGGCCCCTCGACACGGATGCACCCGTGGCTGAAATCCCGCCGCCAACGGGCGAACAACTGTGGCGCCGGCGTGTGATGCAGGTAGATGTTGTCGTTGTTGGGAAAGACGAACTTGATGTCGCCCAACGCGTTTTTCGGCCCCGGCCGCTGGCGGATGCGCAATTGCCCGCGCAGCACCGCCTCCAGATTGTCGTTCGACAGATTCGTCAGCACCCGCCCGTCGCCGGCCACAAACTCGAAACCCTGCTTGCCGAACCATGCCGGTTCGCGCTTGAGCCGCGGCACCACCTCGGCCTGGGCGATCGACGGCGGCACGTTCCAGAACGGGCTGAACTCGATGAAGCGCATCTCCTCGGCGAAGATCGGCGTGCGCGTATCCAGCGCCTTGCCGACGATCACCTTCATGCGCACTTTCACCGCCGGCACGCCGCCCTGCAATTCGTAGGCGCGAAGCACGAATTCCGGCACATTCACAACAATCATGCGCGGCCCCTTCATCAACGGCGTCCAGCGCAGACGTTCGAGGTTGAGCCCGATCTGCCGCACCCGCGCGGCGGGCGACAGATCGAGCTGGACCAGCGTCTCGCGGCCGATCACGCCGTCCGCCGCCAACCCGTGACGGGCCTGGAATGCCCGCACACCATCGACCACCGCGCCTTCGTAGCGCTGCGGCAGCGGCGTCGTGGCCGGCAAATCGCCCAGCGCCATCAAGCGCTCGGCCAGCAGAGACGTGCCGGCCCAGGCTTCGCCCGGCTGCAGCTTGCGGTGGGGCAACGGCGGCAGGGCGCGCGCCCATAGCGCGCTGCGCGGCGGATCGTCGGCCAACTCCCGGTAGCGCACCAGCGCCCGACGCAAACCGGCATAAAAAGGCTGCGCCGGCTCGGCCTCGCGCACCGCCTCCCGCAGACGCCCGGCGGCCACCGCGTTGCGCAGGTACGCTGCCGGATCGAAACCGTTGCTGCGCGGCAACGCAAAATTGGCGTGCACGCTACGCGGGTCGATGCGACCGAAATGCAGATCGGCAAGAAAACGCCGCAGCGCCGTGGTCACCGCGCCGTCGAGCGCCGCCAGATCCGCCTCGGGCAAGCTTGCCCCGCCCTCCAGGGCGGTCAGCACGTTGCGCAAGCCCGCGGCGTCGTAATCCTCGGGCTCCAGCCCGTCGTCGGCGGCGTTCTGCAGAATATCCACCGCCTGCCACGCGGCGACCCTCGGCCGTCCCCCTTCGAACCACAGCAGATCCTGCGCCGAAACAGCCGCAGACCACGCCGCCAGCACAACCAACACCCCGAACAAACCGGCACGCGCAGCGCGTTCGCCGTAGCGGCCGGTAAAACAGCGGAAAGACATCTCGAAAAAACTCCAGACAGATCGGCGCAAAGACGCGGACATTACACCATCGCGCCGGGCATGGCCGGTGCCCTTGAGCTTTGCGGGGGCTTCCTCCAGAATGGCCCGGTTCCCCTTTCGTCGTCCCACCGCATCTTGGCATTCCTACTGCGAGTCATCCACGATGGACAAGACCCAGGAGAGTCAGGCCTTCCCTACCGGCGCAGCGGCCCATCCGGCGGTGCCCGCGTCTCCGGCTATCTCTTCGGCACCCGCCCTGTGCCGGCTGGACGGAGCCGAACTGCGGATAGCGCCCTTCCGGATCGCCCGCTTCCGCCAGTTCTACCTCAGTCCCGACGAGATCCGGATTGATCTCGCGACCATCGCCCCCGGCCACTACCGGGTGATGGCCGTGCATAACTTTCACGTCGAAGACTGCAATCCGAGCCTCGACGAATGCGTTGCCGGCCTGTTCCTCGCAGCACAACTGGACGACGGCAGCTGGGAAGAGCCCGAACGCTTTCCGGTGGAATGCCGCGCGGTGGCCGTGCTCGCCACCCTGCACGTGCCGGACGGCGATGGCCCGGCGGAGCTGCTGCCATGATCGCCAACACCCCCGAACGCGATTTCGACGTCATCGAGATCACCAACGAAATGCCCCACAACCGCATGGGCGGGGTGGGCAGCGTGATCGAGGCGCTGACCAGCGGCTTTGCGGCCATCGGCGTGCGCGCCCTGTGGTACGTCACCGACCACGGCTACCAGCCCTATGAAGTCGATGCCATCCTCGCCAGCCGGGCATCGGTGGCGCTGGGCAGCGAAGCCGAACTGGCCCACTTCCGGGCTCCGGTGGTGCATGTGCATTCCTACAACCACGGCCCCGGCCTGCTCGACGCCACCCGCGGCGCCCGCTCGCTGTTCACCATCCACTCGCTCCTCGCCTACGAGGAAATCTCCAACGCGGTGAACCTCCATGACGCCGTGCTCGACCAGGAACGCCTGATCGCCGCCTGCGACGAAGTGGTGCTGGTTTCCGAGGCCGAACGGGCCTACTACCGCGAGCTCGGCTACGAGCGCCTCAACCCGCGGGTCAGCGTGGTCGCCAACGGCATCCGTCCGCCCCCTTTCCAGGCCCCCGGGCCGCGCCGCGGCATGCTCGGCTACTGCGGCCGGCTGGTGCCGCGCAAACATCCCGAATACGTACAGATGGCGCTCTCCGAGCCGGGCTTCGAAAGCTTCGAAGCCATGATCGCCGGCAAGGCCTTCAGCGCCTACGCCCGCGAGCTGCTGGACGAATATGCCATCGAGGAGCGGGTGCGCCATCTGGGCTGGTGCGGCGGGCCGCGCCTCGACGCCTTCTTCTCGGCCATCGACGTGCTCGCCCAGCCTTCCACCTACGAGCCTTTCGGGCTGTCGGCCCTTGAAGCGGCGGCGCGAGGCATTCCGCTGGTCTGCACGCCGGTGGACGGTCTGGTCGAAGTGCTCGGCGAGCACGCCTTCTACTGCGACAACACCAGCTACCCGGCCTTTCTCGACGCGCTCACCCGCTGGCGCGACGCCGATCCCGACACCGTCGCCGCCCGCTGTGCCGGCGCACGGGCGCGCGCCCTCGAACACTTCACCGATCTGGCGATGGCGAACCGCTATCTCGAACGCTTCCGCCAGCTCACCGGCACGGCGACAGCCACCGGAGACCATTGACCATGCACCCGGATTTCATCCTGCCCGACGGCTATGGGTATCTCGCCCCGGACTGCGAACGCTTCTTCGCCGAGCACCCCGACTACGCCCGCAATGTCTTCATCATGACCCGCTTCGAGCCGGGCAATCGCCTGCTCACCCAGCTCGACGAGACGCTGCGCAAGGCCTTATGCGGCCACGGCCTCATCGGCCTGCGCGCCGACGACCGGATGTATCCCCTCGACCGCCAGCTCTGGAAGAACGTCTGCGTCTACATGCTGTGCTGCAAATACGGCGTGGCGGTGCTCGAAGACCGCCTCAAGGACGAATTCAACCCCAACGTGGCCCTCGAATACGGCTTCATGCGCGCCCTCGACAAGCCCGTACTGCTGCTGGCCGACACCGGTTTCCACAACCTGCGCGCCGACGTCATCGGCACCCTGCGCGAGAGCTTCGACATCACCGACATCGGCGCCACCCTGCCCCGCGCCGTGGGCAGCTGGGTGCGCGACCTTGGCCTGGACCCGGAACCCTTGCCCGGCGTGCTGCGGGAGCAGGCCTTCAAGATCGTCCGGCGTCTGCGCAACATCGACTGCGCCCGGCTGGTGGTGGACGAAGCCAAGCGGCTCAAGGAGCGCAACGACGAATTCTGGTATCTGGGCGAAGAAATCGGCGCCTACCGCGCGCTGCTCGACAGCCGGCCCGACGCCGCCCACCGCGACGCCGTCGAGGCCGCCGGGCTGCATCTGGTGCAGAACCACGATCTCGCCGCACTGCCGGAAATGATCCGCACCTTCACCAGACTGGCCCAACGCCCCTGATCAGGCCGCCTGCGCCCCCCCGCGGCGCTCCACCAGCCGCAGCAGGCCGAACAGCAGCGTGCCCACCAGCATCACCGCCGAGGCGAGATAAAGCCCGAAGGCATAGCTGCCGTTCTGTCCGGCCAGCCAACCGATGATGGCCGGCGCCCCGATCTGGGCCACCCCGTAGGCGGCGGTGAGCTTGCTCATCATCTTGGCCGGCCGCGTCGGGTAAAAACGCCCCGCCATCGCCATCACCATGCTGACGATGCCGGCAAAGGTGCCGCCGAAAAGCACCGCCCCGGCCATCGCCGTGCCCAGCCCGCCGCCGAGCAGCGGCAGCAGAATGCCGAAGGCCTGCAGCGCGCTGGCGAGAATCAGCGCATTGAGCTGCCCGGTGCGCCGGGCGATCAGATCCCACACAACACAGGCCGGCGCCGCGGCCAGCCCGACCGCAAGAAAGACCCACGCGCCCTTGCCGCCCAGTTGCGGCATGCCGTTCACGATCGCGACGATGAAGGTTGCGCTCACCACGAAGCCCGCCCCGGCGCAAAAGTAGGCGCCCATCATCAGCACCAGGAACAACCGGCCCGGCGGACGATCCTGCATGTGCGCCCCGCTGCCGGCCAGAGGTGTCACGTCGGGCCGGGGCAGCCAGCGCCAGGCCGGAATCGCCAGCAGCACGCCGAGCGCGCCGAACAGGAACCACTGGGCCCGCCAGTCGAACCAGGGGCTCATCGCCGCCACCGCCAGCGAGCAGATCACGATGCCAAGGCCGATGCCGGAAAAATGGATGCCCAACTCGCTACGGTGCCGATGGCGCATCAGCCAGTTCATGATCAGCCCCGAACCGAGCAACATGCCGCCGGCCGTGCTCAGGCCGGCGACGAAACGCAGCAGCGCCCACACCGCCTCGCCGCTGGCCACCCCCATCAGCGCCGTGGCAGCTACCGCCAGCACCATCGAAGCCCGGTAGAGCCGGTCCTTGAGCCCCAGATCGCTGATCTTCGAAGCCAGCAAGGCGCCGGACAGATAGCCGGCGTAGTTGGCCGCGGCCAGCCAGCCGCCGGCCGCGGCACCGAGGCCCGCCTGCTCGCGCATCAACGGCAACAAGGGCGTGTAGGCAAAGCGCGCCACACCGAGAAACAGGATCAGGCCGAGGATGCCGGCACACAGAACCTGCAAGCGCTGCCGGTCTTCGTCGTTCATGGGGAGTCTCCGGATTATCGTTTTTGTGATGCCGGCACCTGCACCGGCTCCCGATTATTGTCGGGGCCGGCCCGGCAGGCAAAAGAAATCCCGCCGGGCCCCACGGCCGGGCGGGAATCGAAAACCGCGGCAGGGCGTCGAAGCGCCGCCCCGCGGTCTAGCGGATCGCCGCGACGGCGGCGCGCAGGCCGAGCAGGTAGCTATCGGCGCCGAAGCCGCAGATCTGGCCGCGGGCAATTTCGGCGAACACCGATTGATGGCGGAAGGCCTCGCGGGCGTGGATGTTCGACATATGCACCTCCACGATCGGAGCCTTGAGAATCGCCAGCGCGTCGCGGATGCCGTAGCTGTAATGGGTCCACGCACCGGCGTTGATGAGTACCGCATCCACGCCCTCGGCATGCGCCGCATGAATGCGTTCCACCATCTCGCCTTCGTGGTTGGTCTGGAAGCAGATCACATTCACGCCGAGTTCCCGACCGAGAGCAAGAAGGCTGGCGTCGATTTCGGCCAGCGTGGCGGTGCCGTACTGGGCCGGGTCGCGCTTGCCGAACATGTTGAGGTTGATGCCGTTGAGCACGAGGATGGTCTTCACGACGAGGATGTCCTTTCGGTAGCGGGTTGGCGCCGCGGCGCACCGTTCATTTGATCAGAGTGACGGGAATGTCCGACAGCCGGGCCACGCCGCTGGCCACCGAACCGAGCAGAAAGCGCCCCACGGCGCCGCGTCCGTGGCTGCCCATGACGATCTCGTCCGCCGCCTCTTCGCGGGCAAAGCGGACAATGGCGGCGGCAGGCTGGTCGTCGACCACCACATGCAACACCGGAGTCAGGCCGGCGTCCTCGAGGCAGGCGCGGGCATCGGCGAGCGCCTTGAGCCCTTCCTCGCGATGGAAATCCTTCAACCCGTCGTGGTCGACGAACTGTCCGACATCGCGACGCACCGGCGGCTGAACGTTGAGCAGGTGGATTTCGGGCGGCGTCCGGTAAGCGTCGAGCCGGCCCAGCAAGGCCCGGGCAACGCGGGTGGAGATGTCGGAGCCGTCCACCGGAAGCACAATCTTGGACATGATGTTCCTTTCGCGCGATAGCGTTCAGCGGACCTCGCCGGAGCCCGGCCGGGCCGCATCGCCGAGATCCAGTTCGAGGCTTTGACGATGGGCCTCGCGGGCCTGCACACGAGCGGCGAGCAGCTTGCCCGCCAGCACTACGAACACCGCGCCGGCCGGTGGCAAGACCTGATGCAGCCAGTGCGCGTGGGCATCGACCCACGGCCCGACGAACAGGTCGCTCACCGCCATCTCGCCGGCCACGAAGCCGAGCAGCGCGGCGCCGGCCGTCACCACCACCGGGAAGCGCTCCATCACCTTCATCAGAAAAGTACTGGAAAAAATCACCAGCGGAATGCTCAGCCCCAGACCGATGACCAGCAGCAACACGCTGCCCTTCGAAGCGCCGGCAATCGCCACCACGTTGTCCATGCTCATCACCAGGTCGGCCAGCATGATGGTCTTGATGGCGGCGATCATGCTGCCCTTGGCCACCGCCACGCCGTCGCCTTCGCCCTCGTCTTCCGGCACCAGCAACTGGATCGCGATCCACAACAGCAACAGGGCACCGCCCGCCTTGAGCAGCGGCAGCTGGAGCAGCTCGGCCGCCAAGACGGTGAGCGTCACGCGCATTGCCACCGCCGCGCTGCTGCCCCACATGACGGCCTTCTTGCGCTGCTCCGGGTCCAGCCCCCGCGCGGCCAGCGCGATGACCACCGCGTTGTCGCCCGAGAGCACGATGTCGATCCCGACGATCTGGATCAACGCGATCCAGAAGGCGTGATCAAAAAACAAGTCTTGCATGGCTATTCCCTTGAACCGAAGGCTGCCGGACAACCCGGCCGCCTGTTCCCGCAACCGGCATGCCGGCCCTCATGGAGCGCTCATTCAGCGTGATGGACCAGTTCGAACTGCGTTCCGCCGACCAGCGTCCGGGTCAGCGCGCCGAGTTCCGGATTGCCCAGCAGCGATGCATCGACGAAATGGATGCCACGGGCTTCGAGTTCGGCCACGGCGTGCGCCACGTCCGGCACGCCCAGCGCGACCCGGTTGAAACCCTCCTGCCAGTGGGCGTCTTCGGCTGCCGCGGGCGGCTCGATGAACTGCAGGAAGAAGCGCGCGCAGGCGCTCTTCATGACCATCCCGCGGGGCAGCACGCCGAAACGCACATCCTCGGGCAGCGGCGCAAAGCCCAGCACCTTCTCGTAGAAAGTGCGCCAGCGGGCCGTGTCGCCGCTCGGAAGATATTGCACCACCCCGAAGAAATGCAGTCCGGCCAGCGCCGGCACGTTGAAATGGGCGCCGGGCAAGGGCAAAAAATCCACCTCGTAGAACGACACGTCGGCCCGCCGATCGAGCAGAAACAGCACGGCGCCGCCCGGACCATGAATCCCCGGAATGTTCAACTCCATCGGCCCGGCCCGACTCGCCACCGCCTCGCCGCCGCATTCGAGGGCCTGCCGATAGGCCAGACCGGCATCCGGCACGCGGATCGCCAGCGCCTTGAGCAGCACTGCGGAACCGCACTTCTGCGACTCGCCATCCAGCGCGCCGGCATCGGCATTGACGATCACGTTCACATCGCCCTGTCGGTAGAGCAGCACTTCGCGCGAACGATGCCGCGCCACCGGCCGGAAGCCCATGGCCAACAGCGCCGCGCCGAACTCCTGCGGGCATCGCGTTGCGTATTCGACGAACTCGATACCCTCGATTTCAGAACTGACGGAAAGGCTTTCAAGCTCCATGACTGTTCCTTGCTGTGGACCGCACCGTCGGGCGCCTCGCCCCGATGCAGCGCAGCCTACGATTCTGACATGAAAGACGCGGCGCCCTGCGGCCGGCGACACGCCGGGCGCGCGCCTCTACCGTG
Organism: uncultured Zoogloea sp.; assembly: GCA_937871125.1. GTDB lineage: Bacteria > Pseudomonadota > Gammaproteobacteria > Burkholderiales > Rhodocyclaceae > Zoogloea. The sequence goes on from CALMXT010000299.1 coordinate 10,079, forward strand.
GCCGGCTCTCCCAGATTTTCTGCAGGCGCTTCACCGACACCGGCATCGGCGTCTTCAGTTCCTGGGCAAACAGCCCGATGCGCAGCTCTTCGAGCAGCCAGCGGAATTCTTCCAGCTGCGGATCGGTGACGCCGGCCTTGGCCTTGGCGAGCCATTCGCGCTCGAACGGCTGGGCGAGGTTTTTCCAGTCGGTCATGAGCTGCCCGTCGCGGGCCGGGTTGGTGCGCAGCTTGTCGATGCGCACCGTGGCGCCTTTGAGGTAGCGCGGGATCTGGGCGATGCGCTCGTAAGGCAAGGCGACCAGAAAGTTCTTCGGCATCAGCCTGGCCATCTGGGCGTTGATGTCAGCCACCACCTCGGGGAAAGTCTTGAGACCGGCCACGCGCTTGGTGAGCGTCGCGTGTTCGGCGATGAGCTGGCCGGTGAGGCGCATCAACTCCTGGGCAACCAGGGTGACCCGCGGCTTGGCCTCCTGACAGCGTTTGGCAAAGGCGTCGGCGTCGGTGGGCAGCGGTTCGAGCAGACAGCAGCGCTCCAGCGTGGCGGTGACGAGTTGCGCCTTGAGCTCGGCTTCGGTGCCGTAACTGATGAAGGCGAGCGCCAGATCGCGGATGCCGGGCAGCTTTTCGATGGCCTTGACCTGGGCCGACAGCTCCAGCGCAAAAAGCCGCGCCAGACCGCCGCGATGGACCTTGGCGGCCTCTTCCGGCGTGTCGTAGGGACGCAGCGAAACGCTGGCGCCGTCGTCGTGCAGCGCCGGGAATCCGACGATCTCGCGGCCGGCCACCTTCACTTCGAGCAACTCCGGCAGCGCGCCGAAAGTCCAGCCGGTAAAGCCGGCGAGCTGGGCGGCCGGGGCTTCGGTCTTGCCGGCGTCGACGGGCGCCTCGCCCTTCCCCGGCGGGTTCTTCCGCGCTGCGGGCGCTTCGGCTGCAGGCACGATCTTCGCGGCCTGGAACCGTGCCGCCACCTGATCCCGGAAACGCGTCCGCAGTTCGGCGAGATTGCGCGACTGACCGAGGATGCGGCCATGCTCGTCCTGCACCCGGAAGTTCATGAAGCAGTGGGGATTGAGGTTTTCCGGCCGAAAGCTCTCCATCGGCAGCTTGAGCGACACGCGATCCTCGACGAAGCGCTGCAGCGCCTTGATCAGCGGATCGTCCGCGTCGCACTCGCCGGCCTCGAAGCGGGCCATGAAATCGGCGGCACTGTCGACCATCGGCTGCAGGCGGTGGCGGTGCTTGGGCGGCACGGTTTTGAGCAGCGCGACGACTTTCTCTTCGAGCAGGCCGGGCACCAGCCACTCGCAGCGGTTGGCCGGAATCTGGTTGAGCATGGCCAAGGGCACCGTCAGCGTCACCCCATCGTCGGATTCGCCCGGCGCGTGCAGGTAGGTGAGCTTGAGCTTCTGGCCGAGCACTTCAAGGCTGGACGGAAAGCGCTCGGTGGTGATGCCTTCCGCGTCGTGGCGCATCAACTGATCGCGAGTCAGTTGCAGGACTTTGGGCGCTTTCTTTTCGGCATCCTTGCGCCAGGCTTCGAAGCTCGCCAGATCGAGCACCTCGGGCGGCAGCTTGGCGTCGTAGAAGGCATAGATCAGCTCTTCATCCACCAGCACGTCGGGCCGGCGGGATTTGTGCTCCAGGCGTTCGATCTCGGCCACCAGGCGCTGGTTATGGGCCAGGAAAGCCATGCCGCGGGCCGGCCCTTCGGCGATCTCGCCCTGCACCAGCCCTTCGCGGATGAACAGTTCGCGGCACAGCGCCGGGTCGATATCCCGGTAGCTCACCCCGCGCCGCGGATACACCGTGAGCCCGTAGAGCGTGCCGCGCTCCCAGGCACGCACCGCACCGCTGGCCTTGGACCAGTGGGGCTCGGAGACTTGACGCTTGAGCAGATGCCCGCCCACTTCCTCCAGCCATTCCGGCTCGATGCGCGCCAGGCAGCGGCCGAACAGGCGGGACGTATCCACCAGCTCGGCGCACATGATCCATTTGCCGGCCTTTTTTGCGATCGCCGAGCCGGGATGCGGCCAGAACTTGATGCCGCGCGCGCCGAGATAGCTGCCGGCGGCCGGGCCGCTGGCGTCCTCGATCCTGCAGCCCACGTGGCCCATCAGGCCGGTGAGCAAGGCCTTGTGGATGGCCTCGAAATTGGCCGGCTTGTCGCTCTCCTTCCAGCCGTGTTCGGCGCACAGCACATGCAGCTGGGCGTGCACGTCGCGCCATTCGCGCAGGCGCAGCCAGGACAGGAAGTGGGTCTTGCACCAGGCCTTCTGCTTGCTGGAGGTTTCGTGACGCTGCACTTCCTCCCAGGCTTTCCAGAGGTTCCAGAACCACAGGAATTCCGACTTCTGCTCCTGCTCCGGGCCGCGAAAACGCGCATGAGCCTGATCGGCCGCAGCCTGACGCTCGGGCGGACGCTCCCGAACGTCCTGGGTCGACAGCGCGGCGGCGATCACCAGCACTTCGGCGAGACTGCCCCGGTCGCGGGCGGCGAGGATCATCCGGCCGATCTTCGGGTCGAGGGGCAAGCGAGCCAGTTCGCGGCCGATGGGCGTGAGGTTCATGACCGCCTCGCCCTCGACCTCCTCGACCGCGCCCAGTTCGGCGAGCAACTGATAGCCGTCGGCCACCATGCGCGGCAAGGGCGCGTCGATGAACGGGAAGTCGGCCACTTCGCCGAGCTTGAGGGACTTCATCCGCAGGATCACCCCAGCCAGCGACGAGCGCAGGATTTCCGGGTCGGTGTGGGCCGGGCGCTTGTTGAAATCGTCCTCGTCGTAGAGCCGGAAACAGATCCCGTCGGCCACCCGACCGCAGCGACCGGCACGCTGGCGGGCGGCCGACTGGGCGATCTTTTCGATCTGCAGCTGCTCCACCTTGTTGCGGTGGCTGTAGCGCTTGACCCGCGCAATGCCGGTGTCGATCACATAACGGATGCCCGGCACGGTGAGCGAGGTTTCGGCCACGTTGGTGGCCAGCACCACCCGGCGCCCCTTCGACGGCGCAAACACCCGCGCCTGCTCCTGCGCCGACTGGCGTGCGAAGAGCGGCAGGATCTCGGTGCCGGCGGCGTGATGGGCCTTGCGCAGGGCTTCGGCGGCCTCGCGGATTTCCCGCTCGCCGGGCAGGAACACCAGCACGTCGCCGGGGCCGCTGCGGTGGGCTTCGTCCACGGCGTCGACCAGTGCGTCGTAAAGATCGCGGTCCGGGCCGCGGCCGTCCGGGCGCTGCGGCGCGGTGGGTGCGCCGGCGGGCGGCAGGTCGCGCTCCACCGGGCGGTAGCGCATCTCGATGGGAAAGAGCCGTCCCGAGACTTCGATCACCGGCGCCGGCTTATCGGCGCTGCCGAAGTGACGGGCGAAACGTTCGGCGTCCAACGTGGCGGAGGTGACGATCACCTTCATGTCCGGCCGCTTGGCCAGCAGCTGGCGCAGGTAGCCGAGCAGAAAGTCGATATTGAGGCTGCGTTCGTGGGCCTCGTCTATGATCAAAGTGTCATAGGCCGAGAGCAGCGGATCGCCCTGGGTTTCGGCCAGCAGGATGCCGTCCGTCATCAGCTTGATGTAGGTCTGCGGGCCGGCCCGGTCGGTGAAGCGGATCTTGAAGCCGACGGCGGTGCCGAGTTCGGTCTTGAGTTCCTGGGCGATGCGGCTGGCGGTAGCGCGGGCGGCGATCCGCCGCGGCTGGGTGTGGCCGATCAGGCCGGCGACGCCGCGACCGAGTTCGAGGCAGATCTTGGGCAGCTGGGTGGTCTTGCCCGAACCCGTCTCGCCGCACACGATGACCACCTGATTGTCGCGGATCGCCGCGGCGATTTCGTCGCGACGCTGGTTGACCGGCAGATCGGGCGGAAAGTCCGGTCGCGGCCGGGCCTCGGCGCGGGCGAGGAGCCTGGCCGCCGAATCGGCGATGCGCAGACGCAAGGCTTCCGGCAACTCGGCCAGCGAGCGCGGACGCGTCGGCAAGCGGCGCAAGTCGCGGCGCAGGCCGGGACGGTCGGCCGACAGGCATTGTTCGAGCAGACGGTAAGGGTCTTGCGGATCGTTGCGATCGCGCCGGTCTTGCGGAGAGGCCATCGGAATTACTGCAAAAGACGGAGGTGATTCAGGAGCGGACGAGGTGGACGGTCCACATGCCGAGCGCGGTCATGCACAGCGAGCCACAGACATGCACCGCCGCGGCCGCTGCGGCCCAGGCATAGCGGGCCGTGTCGATGAGGTGCACAACTTCGGCCGAAAAGGACGAGAAGGTGGTCAGCCCGCCGAGAAAGCCGGTCACGACGAACAGCCGGACCTCCGGCGGAATATCGGTGCGCAAGGCAAAAAACGCCACCGCGACGCCGATCAGATAGCCGCCGAGCAGATTGGCCGACAGCGTGCCGAGCGGCAGATGGGCCAGCACCGGGTTGAGGCGCAGCCCCAGCCACCAACGCAGCCAGGCGCCCAGTGCCGCACCGATACCGATGGCAGCGAAGGCGAGAACGGGAAAGTGGTGGGCGTGATCCGACATGGGCCGACATTCTACTCTGCCCTCCCCGGCCCTGCCTCCCGAACGACAACTTGCCCTAAAGGCGGCGCGCATTGGGCCGATAGCTTCCAGTGTCGCGAAAATGAACGATGAATGACCGGGGGATCGTGCCGCCTCGCCCGACCGCGCCCTTGCAACGGGGCTGAATTGGAGATTCGATGGAAAGCCTAGACGACCGCGCGTCCGTCCCAACCGACCGCCTCCTCTACCAGCCGCGCTTTGATTGCCGCAGCGGCCAGTTGGTGGGCGCCACGCTGTATGCCGAGCGCCCCGACGGGCCGGCAAGATTCGCGCTGCACGAACTCTCCGCAACCAGCCTGACGAGCCTGCGTGAAGCCTTCAGTCGGGCGGCCGCGTGGTCGCAGACGGGCAACCGCCCCATCGCACTGGCCATCGACGCCCAACTCGACACGCTCTGCGCCCCCACCTTCGCACAGACGCTGAACGGCATCCTGCTCGAAACCCAGTTCGAACCCCGCAAGCTCGACATCGGCATCCTCACCCACGAGCCGGACGTCTCCGACGAGAAAGCCACCGCCCTGCAGCACCTGAAAAACTGCGGCATCCGTTTCACCCTCAGCGCCGCCAGCCCGGCCATGGCACGCCTGGCGTGGGTCCGGCGACTTCCGCTGGACGGCCTGGATGTCCCGGCACACCTTGCCCAGGACGCGGTCGACGACCCGGAAGGCATTTCCATCGTGCGGGCGCTGGTCTCCCGCGCCCACAAGCTCAAGCTGGCGGTGTGCGCGGAAGGTGTCGACACCCAGCGCGTTGCGACGGTCATGATCGCCCTCGGCTGCGACCAGATCCGCGGCCCGCTGTTTTCCGACCCCGAACCCGCCGAAGGCTTCGAAGCCCAGCTTGCCGCCGACCGGCGCCTCGGACCGGATCTGCTGCGCGGCCCGCAGCCCGAAGGCACGCTGCTGCTGGTGGACGACGAGGAGAACATCCTGTCGTCCCTGCGCCGCCTCCTGCGCCGCGACGGCTACACCATCCTCACCGCCACCTGCGGCCAGCAAGGTCTCGAACTGATGGCGGCCCACCCGGTGGATGTGATTCTCTCCGACCAGCGCATGCCGGCGATGACCGGCGTCGAATTCCTGCGCAAGGCCAAAGCCATGAACCCGGACTCGGTGCGCATGGTGCTGTCCGGCTACACCGACCTGCAGTCGGTCACCGACGCGATCAACGAAGGCGACATCTACAAGTTCCTCACCAAACCGTGGGACGACGCGATGCTCCGCGCCAACATCCGCGAAGCCTTCCAGCGCAAGCTGCTGAACGACGAAAACCACCGCCTCGGCGCTGAACTCGCCGACGCCAACAGCGAACTCGAACGCATCAACACCCGGCTCAAGCAGTTGCTGACCGAGCGGGAGCGCCAACTCGGCATGGAAGAAGCGGCCCTCCGCCTGGCCCACTCGGCCCTTGCCGTGCTGCCGGTACCGCTCCTCGGCATCGATCCGGGCGGCATGATTGCGCTGGCCAATGGCGCAGCCGAAACGCTGTTTGCCCGGCACGCGCCACTGATCGGCCTCGACGCCACCGAAGTGCTGCCACCCGAAGCGGCTCCGCTGCTCAATGCCGGCTCGCAGAGTGCAGACATCGAGTGCGCCGGCCACCGTTTCCGCATCGAAGCCCGCCCCCTCGACGGAGAACACGGCGATGGCGGCCTGCGCGGCACGCTGCTGAGCTTCACCTGCCGGAGAGACACGCCATGAGCGAAATCCGCACCCAAGCCCTCGACGAGGTGCGCCCCGGAATGGAACTGGCCGAACCGGTGCTCGACGCCGGCGGTCAGGTGCTGCTGCCCGCCGGCATCGCCCTCACCGAACACCACCTGGACAGCCTGCGCCGGCGCGGCATCGACACGCTATCCATCGCGCAGGCCGCCGAACCGGTCGACGCGGCCGAAATCGCCCGCCAGCGGGAGCGGATACGCGCGCGGGTCATGCACATTTTTCGCCACACCGCCGACGACCCGGGCTCCCAGGCCCTGCTCCACGCCGTGCTGGCCTTTCGCCTGGAGAGACTCAAGTGAGCACGCAGCCGACCCTCGCCGACATGCTCCAGCGCATCCAGCGCCTGCCCGCCCTGCCCGCCGTCGCCCTCGATCTGCTCAACACCCTGGCCGGCAGCGAGCCGGACGTCATCTCGCTGGCCCGGCGCATCGCCCAGGACCAGGCCATCGCCGCCCGCGTGCTGCGGGTTGCCAACTCGCCCTTCTACGGTCTGCAGAAGCGGGTCGGATCGGTACATGACGCGGTCGTGGTACTCGGCTTCTCCGCCGTGCGCTCGCTGGTGCTGGCCGCGGCGGTCGTCACCGGGCTGCCGAGCGGCCAATGTACCGGCTTCGAACCGGACCGTTTCTGGCGCCATGTGATGGGCACCGCCGTCGCGGCCCAAGCCCTGGCCCGACGGCTCGGGCGCGACGCCGAAGCGATCTTCGTCGCCGGCCTGCTCCACGACATCGGACGCCTGGCGATGGTCGCCATCTATCCCGAACTCTTCTCCCGCGCCGTCGCCGTCGCCCGCGAGCGCGATTGCAGCCTGCAAGAGGTCGAACTCGAAATCTTCGGCTTCGACCACGCCGCAGTCGGCGCAGCCCTCGCCCGCCGCTGGAATTTCCCGGAAGAGACCATCGACGCCCTGGCCTGCCACCACCAGCCGGCCCACGGCGCCCCCGGCGGACTCGCGGCGCTCATCCATTACGCCGACGCCATCTCCAAATCCCTCGACTTCGAGGAAGCCGAGGACACACTGATGCCCATTCTGGACGCGGAATCGGTCGATGCCCTCGGCCTCGACTGGCAAGCCCTGATCGAAGTGCTGGCCGAAACCCAGGCCCGCTTCGACAGCTACCGCCTGATGCTGGGCTGACACCATGACCGCCAACGCATACCCGCTCCCCGCGCATCTTTTCCCGCTGGTCAACGGCTTCACCTCGGCCGTCATGCTCCACCGGGGCGGCCCGATCCTGTTCGCCAACGCGGCCATGTCGCGCCTCACCGGCTACACGCCGGCCGAACTCGCGGCCCGGGATTTCTGGACCCTGTTTCCGCCACCGGCCCGCGACACCATCCGCGAGCGGGACATCCGCCGACTCGACGGCACCTTGCCGCCTTCGCGCTGCGAAACCCTGATCCTCACCCAAGGCGGCGAGGCCCGCTGGGTGGAAATGTCGGTCTCCGACGAAACCGTCAGCGGCGCGCGCACCGTGGTCTGCGACATCGTCGACATCACCGAGCGCAAGCGCGCCGAAGCCGCCCAGAAACAGGCCAAGCAGCTCCTCGCCCAGATCATCGACAGCGGCCCGGCGCCCACCCTCGTCATCGACGCCCGCCACATCGTCACCCACTGGAACCGCGCCTGCGAACAGATCCTCGGCATCGGCGCCGCCAGCATGATCGGAACCCGCAAACAGTGGTCCGCCTTCTACGAAAGCGAACGGCCGATTCTCGCCGACCTGATCGTCTCGGGCACCGTCGACGAGATGGTCGAGCTTTACGCCGACATGAACCTGCGCCGTTCGACGGTGATCGACGGCGCCTATGAAATCGAAAGCCTCTTCCCCCACCTCGGCACCAGCGGACGCTGGCTCTACGTCACCGCCGCACCGCTGCGCAACGGGGTCGGCGAGGTGATCGGCGCCATCGAAACCCTGCAGGACATCACCGAGCGCAAGAATGCCGAAAACGAGCTGCTGCGCATGCAGGCCGACCTCGAAGCCACCGTCGCCCAGCGCACCGCCGAACTCAGCCAGGCCAAGGCCAGCCTTGAACAGGACATCGACCGCCGCGAAATGGCCGAAGCCGAACTGCTCAAACGCTACATCGAACTCACCGAACTGAACTGTCGCCTGCAGGAAACCCACCAGCAACTCATGCAGTCCGAAAAACTGGCCTCCATCGGCCAGCTCGCGGCCGGCGTCGCCCACGAGATCAACAACCCCATCGGCTACGTCAATTCCAACATCCGCAGCCTCAAGGGCTACATGGCGCAACTCCTCGACGTGCTCGACGCCTACGAACAGAGCGAAACCCATCTTCCCCCCGCCGACCGCGAAACCATTGCGGCAGCCAAGGCGCGCGCCGACTTCGCCTACCTGCGCGAAGACATCGGCCAGCTCATCAGCGAATCCCAGGAAGGCACCGAACGCGTGCGCAAGATCGTGCAGGATCTGCGCGACTTCTCCCGCACCGACGCAACCCAGGATTGGCAGCGCTCCGACATTCACGCCGGGCTCGACAGCACCCTCAACATCGCCAGCAACGAAATCAAATACAAAGCCGACGTGGTACGCGAATACGGCACCCTGCCTCTCGTCGAATGCCTGCCATCCCAGCTCAACCAGGTGTTCATGAACCTTTTCGTGAACGCCGCCCAGGCCATGCCGGACGAGCGCCGCGGCATCATCCGCATCCGCACCGGCACCTCCGGCAACGACGAAGGTGTGTGGATCGAAATCGACGACAACGGCCGCGGCATCCCGCCCGATGTCATCGACCGCATCTTCGATCCCTTCTTCACCACCAAGCCGGTCGGAAAAGGCACCGGCCTCGGCCTTGCCCTCTCCTACGGCATCGTGCAGAACCACCACGGCAATATCACCGTCAGCAGCACCCCCGGCGCCGGCACCACCTTCCGCATCACCTTGCCCGTCACCCAACCGGCCGACCCCGGAGAAACCCGATGATGCCCGCCCCATCCGCAGCTCCATCCGCCGCCAGCGCTCCGACTTTCACCCTGCTCTGCGTCGACGACGAAGCCAACATCCTGTCGTCCCTGCGCCGCCTGTTCCGCCCGCACGGCTACAAGGTGCTGGTCGCCGGCAGCGGTGCCGAAGGTCTCGAACTGCTCGCCGGCGAACATGTGGATCTCATCATCTCCGACATGCGCATGCCCGGCATGGACGGCGCCGCATTCCTTGCCGAAGCCCGCAAGCGCTACCCGCAAACCGTGCGCCTGCTCCTGACCGGCTACGCCGACATGGAATCCACCATCGCCGCGATCAACTCCGGACAGATCGCCCGTTACATCGCCAAACCCTGGAACGACCAGGACGTCCTCCTGACCGTCCGCGAAGCGCTCGAACGCCAAGCCCTGCAACGGGAAAAGGACCGTCTGGAAGCCCTGGCGCGACAACAGAACGAGGAGCTCAAAGCCCTCAATGCCAGCCTCGAACAAAAAGTCGAGGCACGCACCCGAGAACTGAAGACGGCCCACGAGAAGCTCAAGCAGAATTTCCTGACCTCGATCCGCGTGTTCGCCAACCTCATCGAACTGCGCGAAGGCGCCAATACCGGGCATTCCCGGCGGGTTGCCGATCTGGCACGGAAGATCGCGATCCGGCTGAACTTCTCTCCTGTCGACGTGCAGGACGTGATGCTCGCCGGACTGCTCCACGACGTGGGCAAGATCGGCCTTCCCGACGACTTGCTGGGCAAGCCGGTCTCCCACATGAGCGGCGACGAACTGGGCCTGCTGCGCAAACACCCGGCCAGCGGACAGGCCACCCTGATGGGCCTGGACAACCTGCGTCAGGCCGGCAGCTTCATCCGCAGCCACCATGAGCGCTGGGACGGTCAGGGCTATCCGGACCACCTCTCGGGACTCGCCATTCCCTTTGGCGCACGGATCATCGCCGTCGCCAACGACTTCGACGGCCTGCAGATCGGCAGCCTCTCGCCGCGCCGGCTCAAGCCCGAGGAAGCGATCGCCTTCATCCAGCAGAACCGCGGCAAGCGCTACTGCCCGCAGGTAGTCGATGCCTTTCTGGACACGATGGGAGCGCACGACAGCAGCCCCACCGCCAGCAGCGAGATGAACCCCTCGTCCCTCCGGCCGGGCATGGTGCTGGCGCGCGATCTGGTCACCCGCGACGGCGTGATGCTGCTGGCGGCCGACTTCGTGCTCGACGAAAACCTGATCCGTCAGCTGCGCGACCTGGAAGCCTCCGAAGGCATGCGGCTGAGCATCGCGATCCGTCCGCAGACGGTGAAGGGGTGAAGGGGTGAAGGGGTGAAGGGGTGAAGGGTGAAGGGTGAAGGGTGAAGGGTGAAGGGTGAAGGGTGAAGGGTGA
>CALMXT010000300.1 GCA_937871125.1 uncultured Zoogloea sp.
CTACAACGTATTCCACAGGATGCAATATCCGTTCGGCGATATCTCGTCATCCCCAGGAATCACTTTGCACCGCCCCACATCCTGTTCGGTTTTTCCGGGAACGAACTCCAGGCAACTGACACAGCTCTTTCCATCCAGCGGCGCATCCTGATACTTCAACTCGGCACGCTTCGCCGGATTCGGGCCGGCGTGGGCTTCCCGCGTCGCAGCGACCAGGGGCATCAATGCCACAACCATACCAGCCGACTTGATCAGCCGGCGGCGACTCAGATTCGTGCTCATAGTGGGGTCAAACCTCCGAAATAGAGATCGTTTTTATAGCGGCGGCGTTCGATCACTCAAGTTCAGGTGGAATATTACATGGCGCGGCCGAGGGCTTAACTTGACGATTTAGCCATCTTCTACGCTCCTGAACTTTTTCAGCTTATACCAAAGGGTGCGTTCGCTGATTCCAAGCATTGCCGCAGCCCGGGTCTTGTTGCCCTCGCTGCGCGACAGCGCGTCTTCGATCAGGCGCCGCTCGAGGGCTTCAACCACTTCGTTCATCGGGCCGGAAGGTAAGGCATCGTCGGTCTGGACTTGGCTGGCTGCGATTGACGGCACCGCGTCGAAGGAAAAATGCGCAGGACGCAAAACGCCGTCACCCGCCAACACAAGTGCCCGCTCAACCATGTTCTCCAATTCACGCACATTGCCCGGCCAAGCGTAGCTGGCGAGGTGTTCGTGCAAGCCGGGCCCCGCCAACGGCGCACTGCCGGCGCGTCCGTGCTTGGCGGCGAAATGGGCAACCAGCCCGGGGATGTCTTCCTTGCGCTCGCGCAGGGGCGGCAGCGCGAGACTGAAAACATTGAGCCGGTAGAACAGATCCTCCCGCAGGCGGCCGTCTCGAATCGCCTCCCGCGGGTCGCGATTGCTGGCCGCGATGATACGCAGATCGAGCGTAATGCTTCGGTTGGACCCCAGCCGCTCCAGGGTTCCCTCTTGCAGCACCCGCAGCAGCTTGGCCTGCAACGCCATCGGCATTTCGGTGATCTCGTCCAGGAACAGCGTGCCGCCGTTGGCCAGCTCGAATTTGCCGATGCGCTCCTTCACCGCGCCGGTAAACGCGCCTTTTTCATGGCCGAAGAGTTCGCTCTCGAGCATTTCGGCGGGAATCGCCGCACAGTTGATCGGCACGAAAAGTTTGTCGTGGCGGGGCGAAGCCGCGTGGATGGCACGCGCCGCGAGTTCCTTGCCCGTCCCGGTTTCGCCGGTGATCATCACCGTCGCACGGCTCGGCGCGACCTGGCGGATCTGGGTGTAGACGGCCTGCATCGACCCGCTGGCGCCGACGAAGCCTTCCCAGCCCCGGTTCAGTTCCTCACGCAGGAAGGCATTCTGGCGCGTGATCTCGGCGCTGCCGAGAACCCGTTCGATGGCCAGCTCGAGGGCGTCGAGGTCGAAGGGCCGCAAGAGATAATCGCTGGCGCCGCGCTTCATGGCGTCCACCGCCGACTCCACCGTGCCGTGGGCGGTGATGACGATCACCGGCACGTCCAACCCTTCCTCACGCAGGCGCGAGAGCAGCGTGATTCCGTCCATGCGTGGCATGCGCATGTCGGTGATGACCAGATCGACGGGGTTTTTGAGGGCCAGTTCCAGCGCCTCCTGGCCGTCGCACGCGGCAAAGACCGTGTGCCCCATTTTGTGCAGCATGATCTCGAGAAGCCGGCGCATGTGCGGCTCGTCGTCGGCGATGAGAATGTATCGGGCGTTCATGATTTTTCCGGTTCGACATGACGCGGCAGGCGGATACGGAATACTGCCCCACCCAGTCTGCTCTCGGCGGCCACGATGCTGCCCCGATGAGCCTGCACGATCTGCTGCACGATGGCCAGCCCCAAGCCGACGCCGCCTTCCCGGCGGAAGAAAAAGGCCTCGAAGATGCGGTCGCGCTCCTCGGGCGCCACGCCGGGACCGTCGTCGGCGATCTCGATCTCAAGTTCGTCGCCGCAGTCGGCCGTGGAGGCCTGCACTTGACCGCCTTCATGGAGGATCTGCAGCGCATTCATGATGAGGTTGAGCAGAACCTGATTCATTTGTTCGGCATCCATCTCGACCACCGGATCGGCGGCTTCCAAGGCTTCGCTGAACTGCACCTGCTTCCGGGCCGCCTGCCCGGCCAGCAGGCCCAGGCACTGGTGGATCAGCACATGCACATCGGTCGGGACGAACACCGGCGCCCGCGGCCGTGCGCTGTCGAGCATGGTGGACACCAAACGGTTGAGGCGCTCCGTCTCGCTTTCGATGAAGCCCGTCATCTCGCGACCTTCGGGCGACAGTCCCGGCTCCCGCTGCAGCATCTGGGCCGACGAGCGGATGATCCCCAGCGGCGTGCGCACCTCGTGGGCCATCACCGACGACATCTCGCCCACCACCGCAAGTTTGGAGGCCCGCACCAGATTGCGCTGCGAGGCGTCGATGTGCGCCACCATATCGACAAACGCCGTGGCCAGCTCCTCCACCTCGCCGCTGCCGCCAGGCGGCGCGGCAGTCAGCTTGCCGTCACGCCGGTAGCGCCGGGTGAATTCCGTCAAGGCCACAATCGGCCGGGCGATCGCCGCGCTCACCCAGCTTGCCATGACCAGCGTGGCGATCACCAACGCCCCCAACAGCATCAGCGACACCGCCACCATCCGGTGAATCGGGGCCAGCGCCAAATCCAAGGGCTCGACCACCAGGATGCGCCAGCCCACCCCATCGAACCCCGCAAACCGCGCCGCCCGGCCGACCCCAACCGCCACCGTTGACGCGTCCAGCGGCGTTCCGTCGAGAACATAGGCGCCGTTTTTTTGGGGAAGCGCCTTCAGCCCATCGCGCCGATCCGTCTCGGTCAGACCGCGCTTGCGCAGGCTCTGCGATGCGGCCACCAGACGTCCGCCGGCATCCACCACCGCCACCATCCGATCGTCGCCGGCGGCGCGGTCAAGGATGTCATTCACCTGGCCCCAGTCGAAACGCAGACGCAGCTCACCCAACAATGCGTCGTCGAAACGCGACGCAATCGGCGTGCGGATCAGCAGCGTGCCCGCGTCGTCCGGCCCCGCAGCCCGAGGCAGGCTCAGGTCGAGCGTCGCTCCGCCGAGATGGACCTGTTGCCACACCGGGAACAGCCCGACCGACTTGCCGAGGGCTGCCGGTTCGCTGCTGGCAACGATCCGGCCATTCGGATCGGCGGCCGACAGTTCTCGGTAGACGCCGCCGTAACCCTCCCGCAGACGCGCCAGAAAGCTCGACAGGCGCCGGTCCACGTCCTGCACCTGAAGATCCTGCATGACTTCCAGCTGACTCCAGATCGCCGCATTCTGGAGCCGCTCGAAAAGCAACTTGTCCAGATCGGCCGCCACGGCCCCGGCCTGGGTCACCAGGCTTTGCTCGATCTCCGCCTGCAAAGCCGCGCGCGCCTTGACAAAAGCCAGCCCGGCCAGAAGGATGGCAGGCACCAGCGCGACCAGAACAAAGGCCCGCATCAGGGTTCGGCGAATCGTTACCGGCTTGGACACGCTGTCAACGGAGGGAACCGCGGCGGGAATGGGCATTCAAGTATACGAAAAAGCGCTGGCTTGCCTGCGCCTGTTATGTCCGGCCTTTCTCCTGCTGGCAGCACAGCTCGTCAGCGCCGACGATGGCAGCGGCGAGGCCATAATTATCGGCAGCTACGAACTCGGTCGCGGCCTGCCCATCGGCGATTCCGGCTTCACGGTAGGCGGCTACGCCACGGCCCGCTACGACGACATGCGCGGCAGCAATCCGCGCCTCACCGCCGACCACCTCAGTCTGATGGTGTGGTGGGAAGGCACCGGGCGCTGGAAGTTCTTCTCCGAGGCCGACCTGGAAGAGAGCCTCGCCACCCGCCACAGCGGCGCCGACGAAGAACGTTTTCTGGCACTCGAGCGTTTCTACCTCGATTACGCCCTGACCGACAGCGTCAATGTCCGGCTCGGCAAATACCTCACCCCCATCGGCCGCTGGAACCAGATCCACGCCGATCCGCTGGTGTGGACCACCTCCCGCCCGATGGTGACCCACGCGGTCTTTCCGGGCACCGCCACCGGCGGCATGGTGCAGGGCACCGTTTCCATCGGCAGCCGGGAAATGGACTACGCGATCTTCCTCTCCGCCGGCACCGAACTGCGCCGCAAACCCGCCGAAGATCCCTTCAGCGAAGCCCGCGGGCTGCATCTCAACCTGCCCGTCGGCGGCGCCTTGCAGCTTGGCCTGTCCCTTGCCGATTTCGAGCAGGAAGCCACACCGGGGCAACGCAAACGCCTTGCCGGAATGGACTTTCTATGGAGCCGCCAGCGCTGGGAAATCACCGGCGAAGGCGTTTACCGAAGCTCCAACGAAGGCGCGGCGCTCGTCGAAAAGGGCGGTTTCATCCAGGCGGTTGCGCCGCTCACAGGCCGCCTCTACGCAGTCGGACGGATCGAAGCCCTGCGCTTTGCCGGCGCAGACAAAACCTCCCGCAATTGGGTCGCCGGCCTCAACTACCGCTACAACCGGGCGCTCTCGCTGAAGGCCGAAGTCGTGCGTGGCAGTCATCTGCAAGATGGAATGCCCGAGGGTTTTCTGGCGTCGTTCAACGTGCTGTTCTGAGGCAGCCCGTGCGCCATTCCATCCTGCCCCGCCTCCTTGTCAGCGCGCTCGCCGGGCTGCAGCTCGCCGCGCCAGCCGTGGACGCCGCCGAGCCGTCCGGTGTCGCCATCATCGTTGCACGCGGCACCCCGGTCGCCGATATGGATCGCCACGAACTGGCCCTTATCTACAAGCGCAAGAAGCGCTTCTGGCCCGACGGCAGACGCATCGCTCCGGTCAACCTGCCGGCCAGTCAGACCGTGCGGCGGGCCTTTTCGGTCGCGATCCTCGGCCACACGCCGGAAGAGCTCGACGAATACTGGCGCGACCAATACTTCCACGGCGAACTGCCTCCCTTCGTGGCGAGTTCCGAAGAGGCGGTGATCCGTTTTGTCGCCAGCACGCCCGGCGCCGTCGGCTACATCTCCGCCTGCCTCGCCGACAAGCGCATCGCGGTGCTGATGGTGATCGACGAAGGCCTTCCCTGCTCCCGCTGAGCCCACGTCGCCCACACCGCCACGCCGTTAAAGCCCGCAGTTCCTGTCTACCGTTTTTGCAGTACTGCAAACTCTTGCAGTACTGCAAAAACGCGTCAGGCGTGCCCGGAAAAAATAATTTATCCATTTAACTCAGCAGCTTGAGTGCGATTTTCGGGATTTTCCGGGCGCTGGCACCGGTCTTGCGATATGAGCAGAAACCCCGGCAACGGTCCGCCGGGACGCAAGCTCATCTCAAGAACAGGAAGGAACGCGCGTGTCGGCCTTACAGACTCCGTTCAGAACACCCCATTCCACCGCTGCAAACCCGTCGTGCAAC
Source organism: uncultured Zoogloea sp. (assembly GCA_937871125.1). Taxonomy (GTDB): domain Bacteria; phylum Pseudomonadota; class Gammaproteobacteria; order Burkholderiales; family Rhodocyclaceae; genus Zoogloea. Next base: position 5,431 of record CALMXT010000300.1, read on the forward strand.
GACTATCCCTTTCCACCCTTCGCCCCGGCAATCGTCCTGCCCCGCGCCGTGCCCTCGCCCGGCGCGGCACTGACGGAAAGCCTCGGAACCGACCGCGACGCGGTTGAGGCCCTGATCCGGACACGCTTCGCCACCGCCTACGAAGCCCGCATCGCCCGCTTCATGCCGCGTCTGTTCAGTCTCCGCCAGCCCGGCGGGCACCACCTGGGAGCCTTCGGGCTGAGGGAAGCCGGCCTGGAATCGCTGTTCCTCGAGCGCTACCTGGACCAGCCGATCGAGCAGGCCATCGCCGCGCAGCTCGGCCGGGACATTCCCCGCGACACCATCGTCGAGGTCGGCCAGTTTGCCGGCAGCGGCGCTGGCGCCTTCCGCAGCCTGATCCTGCATCTCACCGAAAGGCTCCACCGGAACGGTCACCACTGGGTGGTTTTCACCGGCACCCACGCCCTGCGCAACGCCTTCGGCCGGCTCGGGCTGCAACCCCGCGAACTCGGCGTCGCCGATCCCATGCGCCTTGACGCCGATGAACGGCGCAACTGGGGCAGCTACTACGAGCACGCGCCCCGCGTGATGTTCGGCGACATCCGGGAAGGCTTTGCGGCCATCTCGGCCAGCCTCGCAACCGGAGACGCCGCATGAGCCGCATCCTCACCGCCATTGCCCGGCATGCCGCCGCCAATCCCCACGCAATCGCGCTCGAAGGCGCAAGCGAAAGTCTCGACTACGCCACCCTTTCGACGCGGGTCGCGGCCCTTGCCGAGCGGCTGCGGGCGATCAACCCGCGAGTTGTCGGCCTGCTGGCCGAAAATGGCCTCGACTGGGCGCTCGCCGATCTGGCCTGTCTTGCCGCCGACATTCCCCTGGTGCCGCTCCCCACCTTCTTTACCCCCGCCCAACTCACCCACACGATCCACCAAGCCGGCATCGACCTGATCCTCACCGACCGCCTCGACGCCAGCACCCGTCTGAGCAGCGACGGCACCGTTCTTCCCCGCTTCGGCAAGCTCGATGCCCTCCGGCTGCCCACGCTCCCCGCTGCCTTACCGCAGGGCACCGCCAAGATCACCTTCACCTCCGGCACCACCGGCGCCCCGAAAGGCGTGTGCCTGAGCCGCAACGGCATGGAAACGGTGGCCGAATCCCTGCGCAAGGCAAGCGGCGCCCACGCCGGCGACCGTCACCTGAACGTGCTGCCCCTCTCCACCCTGCTGGAAAACATCGCCGGACTCTACGTGCCGCTTCTCGCCGGTGCCAGCACCCGCCTGCTGCCGGGCGAAAGCATCGGCCTGGCCGGCAGTTCCGGCGTCGATCCGGCCCGGATGCTGGACGCCCTCAACGCAGCCAAGGCAAGCTCGGCGATTCTCGTACCGCAACTTCTGCTGGCCCTCGTCGCCGCCCTTCGGGCCGGCACGCCCAAGCCGACAAACCTGCGCTATCTGGCCGTTGGCGGCGCACCGGTGTCGCCGCGTTTGCTTACCGAAGCCGAGCGCCTCGGCCTGCCGGTATTCGAAGGTTATGGCCTGTCGGAATGCGGCTCGGTGGTCGCGGTCAATCGCCCCGGCGACAGCCATACGGGCTGCGTCGGCCGCCCGCTCGACCACGTTGGGCTGGCCTTCGGTCCGGACGGCGCCATCCGCGTCAGCGGCGCCGGCTTCCTGGGCTACCTGGGTGACACGCCCCGCAACGCAGCTTGGGTCGACACCGGCGACCTCGGCCATCTGGACGCAGACGGCCGCCTGCATCTCACCGGCCGGCGCAAGAACATGTTCATCACCGGATTCGGCCGCAACGTCGCGCCCGAATGGATCGAGCGCGAACTACTGCTCCACCCTGCCGTCGCCCAGGCCGCGGTTTTCGGCGAAGGCCGGCCCTTCAACGTGGCAGTGATCGTCGCCCGCGATAAGGCCACCGACGCCCAGATCGCCAGCGCCGTCGTCGCGGCCAACCTCGAACTACCCGATTACGCCCGCATCGGCGCCTGGGTTCGCGCCAGCGCGCCCTTCAGCGCCGCCAACGCCCAACTCACCCCCAACGGCCGCCCCCGCCGCGAGGCCATCGCCAGCGCCTGTGCCGACGCGATCGAAGGCTGTTACTCCCTTGAATACGCGAAAGAAGACCATGAACTGCTTTGCTGAACTCGAACAGGCCACCCAGGGCGAACGCGCCCGCCTGCTCGCCGCTCCGATCATCGCGGAGGCCTTTGCCGGACGCGTCAATCGCGATCAGTACCGCGCCTTCCTGACCCAGGCCTACCACCACGTGCGCCACACCGTACCGCTGTTGATGGCCTGCGGCGGACGCCTGCCGGCCCGCCTCGAATGGCTGCGCGACGCCGTCGCCCACTACATCGCCGAAGAACTCGGCCACCAGGAATGGATTCTCAACGACATCGCCGCAGCCGGCGGCGATGCCGACGCGGTGCGCCACGGCCAGCCCGCCTTCGAAACCGAATTCATGGTGGCCTACGCTTACGACACCATCCAGCGTCGCAATCCGGTGGGCTTTTTCGGCATGGTGTATGTCCTGGAAAGCACCAGCGTGACCCTCGCCACCCAGGTCGCCGAAGTGCTCAGCCCGAATCTCGATCTGCCCAAAAAAGCCTTCAGCTACCTCACCAGCCACGGCAGCCTCGACCTGAGCCATATGGACGACTTCCGTCGGCTGGTTGACCGGCTCGACGACCCCGCCGACCGGGCCGCGGTGATCGACTCGGCCCAACGCTTTTTCCGCCTCTATGGCAACGTGATCCGCGCGCTACCGAGCGGAGGCGCAGCATGAAAGGCAAAATCATCCTGATCACCGGTGCCGGCGGCGGCATCGGCGGCGCCGTGGCCCGCGCCTTCGCCGCACACGGCGCGCGACTCCTGCTGCTCGGCCGCAAGGCCCAGCCGATGATGGAGTTCGTTGCACAGCTGCGCGCCGAAGGCATCGAAGCCCGGCTGCTGCTGGCCGACCTACTGATCAGCGATCCGGCCGACGTCGCCCGTCAGGCCATCAAGGTGTATGGCAGCCTCGACGGGATCGTCAATTGCGCCGGCGTCCAGCACTTCGGCCCCGGCGCCGACGAATCGGCCACCGCCACCGCCGAAACCTTCGCCATCAACACCGTGGCACCGATCCAGCTGATCCAGGCGCTGCTCCCCCATCTGCAGAACCGGCCCCAAGCGCACATCGTCAACGTCGGCTCGATCTTCGGCTCCATCGGCTTTCCCTGCTTTGCCACTTATTCGGCCAGCAAGTTTGCCCTGCGCGGTTACTCCGAAGCCCTGCGCCGGGAGCTCGCCGGCGGACCGGTACGGGTGCATTACGTGGCCCCCCGATTCACCCGCACCCCCTTCAACGGCGAGGCCGTCACGCGCATGTCGGAAGCCCTGGGCATGAACCAGGATTCGCCGGAGGACGTGGCCCGGCAAATCGTCGCCGCGGTCGCGCGGGACGCCGCCGACACCTACCTCGGCTGGCCTGAAAAACTCTTCGTCCGCCTCAACGCCATCCTGCCCCGTCTCGTGGACCGGGCGCTCATCCGTCAGGGCCGCCAGATGCTGCCCTTCGCCCGCCGCAAACTCGTCGAATCGAACTAGGAGCCCAACCCATGAAAAAA
>CALMXT010000301.1 GCA_937871125.1 uncultured Zoogloea sp.
CACCAACATTCTGCGCGATGTCCGCTCTTATCTTAACGAGAGCGTCCACGCCAAGACCAGGGTATGGCGATGGTTGCCTTTCAGTCGAAGGCGCTGTCGGTGATGAGCCTGTTTTGGCGCAGCGTGATGCCGGGCGTCTACTCGTTCTCGTTCTCGTACTTTGCCCAGGGCTTCCGCTCGAGTTCCGACATCAAGTCCATGTTCCTCGGCGTTAACCAGCGTGTCATGGGCCTCGCCTTACCGGTTCTCATGTTCCTGATCATCGAGGGCGATGTCCTGATTCTTCTGCTCAACGGGCCGAAATGGGGGCTTTCAGCCGAGGTGGGGCAAATCGTGCCAGCCCTGTTCCTGCCGGCGTTTCCCTTGCTGGCGCTGATCGGAACGCTGTTGGCCGCCGACGGCAAAATGCGGGAACTCATGCATGTTCAGTTGTGGGTGATGCCGTTTAAGCTGTTGGTCGTCTTGGGCCTCATGTATGAGACGCTCCGTGTATTTCTGCTTGGAAACCTTGCGGTCGAGGTGGTGGTGGAAGCGGGCCTGATGCTGTATTTCGTCCAGCGCCTGTATGGAATCAATTTGTTCGACATTTACAGCTCGTCGCTGGGTGCTTTCGTTATCGCCGCTTTGTTCGGGGTGTTCGCGTGGCTGGCGCGGCACTTTCTCACTGAGTGGATTCCCCAGGGGCTCGTCCGGCTCTCCATTGAGGCGCCAATACTGATTGCCTGCTGGTTTCTGCTGGTGAAGCTGCTGCGGCACCCCTTGTCGGCGGATGCTGACGCGGTCGTCAGCCGGATTCAGGAACGTTTTGCGATGCGTGGGAGGCCATGATGGAAGAGGCCGCAATGTTTCCGGCTTGTCCGCGAGTGTCGGTCGTGATGTCGACCTTCAACCGGGCTGAACTGCTGCCCAAAGCCTTGAATTCGATTCTGGCGCTCGAGCCTCCGCCTTGGGAGGTCATCGTGATCGACGATGGTTCGTCGGATCATACGGCAGAGGTATTGGCTGAATTTGCCTCACGAGTCCGATTTGAGTGCCGCGCGAACGGTGGCAAGTCCAGCGCGATCAACCGCGGTGTGGCGATCGCGACGGGCGACTGGATCTGGATTTGCGATGACGACGACGAAGTCGTGCCGAATGCTATCAGCGTGTTTGCCAAGGGACTGGAAGGGCCGGAGGACGTGGATTTCGTCTATACCGGATTAGGGCATTTGATCGGAGACGTGGGGGGGGGATATCGGCAAATGTTGCCTGACAAGGTCCGTTTGCCGTCTTCAGCAGATCTGGAGGTCAGCCTGTTTTCCGGGCGGTGGATTCCTTATCTGCAACCGGTGTTGATCCGCCGTCAAATTTTTAGCGCAGTGGGAGGGTTGCGTGAAGATTTGCGGCGCGTTGAGGATGAGGATTTTGCCCTTCGGCTGACACACGGCGGGCGGGGGAGGCCGGTGGAAGAGGTGACCTATCTTCTTCGAGTCCACGATGGGGATCGAGGTGCGGGGGGGGCGCGGTTCTCGAACTCCATGCGGGAGGATGTGGACATCACTTTTCTGCGCGCCATCTATGAGAACATCTACCGCAGCTACCCGTTAGCTGCCTTTCGGTTGCCTGCCGGCGGAGTTGGTTTCCTGCCCGACGATCCCGCTCTTTTTCGGTTGATGATAATGTTCAGGGTTTGTTCGTGGGACATAGTGCGGGACGAATATTGCAGTCTCCGCGGGAAAACGGAAAACTCCAGATGCCTTGTCGTCTTCCAGGATGGCATCACGGCGCTGATCGACGGCTTCAGCCCCAAGAAGATTCACGATCTGTTCGCCTCAACTTTTTTTTCCGACTTGGCGGTCGATCGAGGGACGCCACTGCGCGCGGCGATTCTTCGGGGCATGGCGAGAGGTCTTTATTGGTCTTTGCGCAGGGACTTTGGTCAGAGGAAACTCTCAGGCTTGGCAGGCAAGGCGTGGTGGATTCTCCGGTGCAGCATGGCGTATAAAAGACGGTCGGCCGCTGCGGCCGGATGAGGCGGGGCAAGGCGGCAGTGCTGCCGCAGTCACTTACTTGTCGCCGCCCACGAGTGAATGACTTTCATAGTGTTTTCGGTTGTTTGAAAATTTTATGTAGGTCGCGCAGATAAAAATAAAAAGCCCCCGGCGAGGGGAAGCCGGGGGCCAAAAATGCCTTGCTTGCTCAAGGCACCCGCTCAGGGAGGTGTAGCGGGAGACGGCTCATCACCATCTGCTTATTAGTAGGTTCAGCGTCGCAAAAGTTCCCTCTTCAATTAGTTTCGAGATGTAAGCACTGTGAGCCCTTCATGAAGCCTATCCAGTCTGCCTTTCCGTCGATCCGTATGCGCCGCATGCGTCGCGACGATTTTTCCCGCCGTTTGATGCGCGAGCATCGTCTGTCGGCGGATGATCTGATCTACCCGGTATTCGTGCTCGAAGGTGAGGGCATTGTCCAGCCGGTCTCGTCCATGCCTGGCGTCAGCAGAGTTTCTCTCGATCATCTGTTGCGGGTGGCAGAGGAAGCCGTGGCCTTGGGTGTGCCCGCCTTGGCACTGTTTCCGGTGATCGAAGACGGCAAAAAATCCCTTGGCGCCGAGGAGGCGTTCAACCCTGATGGCTTGGTGCCCCGTGTGGTGAGCGCCCTTAAAGCGCATTTTCCGGAGCTCGGGGTGATTACCGATGTGGCGCTGGATCCGTACACCAGCCACGGTCAGGATGGTCTGGTCGATGATTCGGGCTATGTCCTCAACGATGAAACCCTCGAGGTTCTGGCCAAGCAGGCCTTGTGTCACTCCCAGGCCGGCGCCGACGTCGTCGCTCCGTCGGACATGATGGACGGGCGGATTGCCCGTATTCGTGCGGAGCTCGACGGAGCCGGACAGATCTACACTCGCATCCTGGCCTATTCGGCCAAGTATGCATCGAGCTTTTATGGCCCGTTCCGCGATGCAGTGGGCTCGGCCACAAATCTGGGCAAGGGCAACAAATCCACCTATCAGATGGATCCGGCCAATTCCGACGAGGCGCTGCGTGAAGTGGCGCTGGACATTTCCGAAGGCGCCGACATGTTCATGGTCAAGCCCGGAATGCCTTACTTGGACATCGTTCGTCGTGTGAAGAGCGAGCTTCAGGTGCCGACCTACGTCTATCAGGTGAGCGGCGAGTACGCGATGCTGAAAGCGGCGGCTGCCAACGGTTGGCTTAACGACAAGGCTTGTGCAATGGAGGCGCTTTTGGCGTTCAAGCGCGCCGGCGCCGACGGCATCCTGACTTACTACGCACTTGAGGCGGCACGCTGGCTGAAGGAGAGCACTTAGGCTTTCTGTGGAAGGGCGTCAGCCCTCCGGCAAGAGGGTGCGTGCGCCCTCGAAGCGATCTGCGAAATAGCGATTGTCGAGTCGATCCACGCGCACCTTGCCTCGGCTGTTGGGCGCGTGGATGAACTTGCCGTTGCCCATGTATATGCCCATGTGCGAGTAACTGCGACCGAGTGTGTTGAAGAACACCAGATCGCCGGGACGCATCGCGCCGGAGGTGATCGGCCGGGTCCGCTCCGCAATCCCGGCGGCGTTGTAAGGGAGCTTTTTGCCGCTCACCTGTTCGACGATGTAGCTGACCATTCCGCTGCAGTCGAGCCCGGCTTCCGGATTCTTGCCGCCGAAGCGGTAGCCGGTGTCCAGCAGGCCCAGCGCATACATCACCATTTCCTCTGCATGATCGTTGCTGGGCAGTGCGAACCACCCCCGAGACGGCGACGAGGGGCTGTGGGAGGTTGGTGGGTGCGTGGGCCGCTGCGGTGTCTGGCTGCAGCCGGCCACGAGCGCCAGCGCGATGAATACGCCAGGCACCACGGGCAGACTGAAACGGCATTTATGCCGTGAGCCGGAAGGTGACGGGGCCATGATTGATCAGTGAAACGGACATTTCAGCGCCGAACGCGCCTGTCTCCACCTTTGGGTGGCGAGTGCGGGCAAGGGCGAGCATTTCGTCGAACAGGCGCTCGGCTTCGGCGGGGGCGGCGGCAGGGGTAAAACTCGGGCGCATGCCCTTGGCGGTATCGGCAGCCAGCGTGAACTGGGAAACCAGTAGCAAGCCGCCGCCGGTGTCGGTGAGGGAGCGATTCATTCGCCCTTCCTCGTCGGCGAAGACCCGGTAGCCGAGCAGGCGTTCGACCATGCGCAGGGCGTTGGCCTGGGTGTCGCCCCTTTCGATGGCGACCAGCGCGAGAAGCCCAGGGCCGATTTCGCCGACCGTTTGCCCGGCGACGGTGACCCGGGCTTCGAGGACGCGCTGGATCAGGGCGATCATTCCATCAGTTCTATCTGGCCATTGACGGACACCGAAACGGGGCTGTCGCCCGCTTCGATGGGGGCGGGGGCCGCGTCGGCCGACATCATGGCAGCGCGGGCATAGGGCGCGACGGGCTTGGGCTGGAACCCGCCGGTGTTAACCGACAGGTGCTTGATTTTCCACTTTTTATTGAGGCTGCCGGCCACCAGTTTGGCCCGTGCTTCAAAGGCGGCGAGGGCGTCCGCGATGGTTTCGTCTTCGATCTTTTTCCAGGTTTCGGGCGAGGGCGCTGCGTTGATCCCGCCGATGACCATGGTCTGCTGCAGTTTTCCGATGAGCTCCGACATGGGCGCGGCGTCCCTGCTTTCCAGCGCCAGCGTGGAGCGCATGCGCCATGTTTCGATACTGCGGCTGTTCTTGCCGTAGATCGGGGAGGTGCTGTTGCCCGCGGTGCGCACCTTTACCGCGGGGTAAGCTTTGGCGGTCTGCAGCGCCTGGCCGATCGTGTTGTTGACCTTGCGGGCAAGATCGCCGGGATTGATGTCGCTCGCCTCGAAATAGACTAGGGCGCGGAACTGGTCGTTGGGGGCGCTACGGCTGCTTTCAACCGCGATGTCGGCGGTGGGCAGCGTCGGGGCTGTTGTATCGGCAGCGTATGCCGGGGCTGCCAGTCCGAGGACGCAGGTCATGGCGATGGCCAAGGGGCGAAGGATGCGGGTTTGCATGGGAGCCTTTGGGTTGATGCAGAACGATGACAGATGGCATTTTTCCCACAGCTTGGGCCGGATTGCAAAGGCCGGCCGGGAAATGTCCCGTCGGTGCCGCGCAAGTGTGGCCGAAATGCACGTTTGCGGCTCGATGGCGCAGGTGCGTTTCGTCATTTGGCACTGTTTGCCGAACGGGCTTCGCCTTGTTTCGAATGATGAGAGCACGATGGGGCAGGACGGTTGCGGTGACGAAGGACGCAATCAGCGGCTTGCTTGCGGGGTTGGCAAGGGTGCGACCACGTCCCGGTAGGCGTGCCAGGTGGCGTGACCGACGACCGGCATCAGCACGACGAGGCCCAGGTGGAAACTGAGAAAGCCGAGAATGGTCAGCGAGACGATCAGCGCAGCCCAGACCAGCAAGGGCAGCGTGTTTTCGGCTAGGGCGCGGATGCTGGCGAGCATTGAGGTGATGGCGTCTTGGTTGCGGTCGAGCATCAGCGGAATCGAGACGACGCTGACGGCAAAGACAAGCAGCGCAAACACAAGGCCAACCCCGAAATAGACCATCAGGAATTCAAGGTTTTCGAAGGACAGCACTTGGGTCAGAAAACCACTGAGGTTGGGCATTTCGCGGGTGTAGAAAATCGCGAAGATCACCAGTGAGGCCCGCGCCCAGATCAGGAAGATGACCGTCAGCACGCCGGCGAACACGGCGATGTTGCCGGCATTGCGCCGCCATACCGTGAGGGTGGGTACCAGCGCACAGGGCTGACCGAGTTGCCGTCGGCGAGAGAGTTCGTACAAGCCCATCGCAAAGAACGGGGCCAGGAGCAGAAAGCCGGTGGATACCGCCGAGGTGTATTGGTAGGCGTGTTCGAAAACGAAAGTGACCAGCAAACCCATCGCGGTGAAGCAGAAGCCATAGAACAGACTGGCAACGGGGCAGGCGATCAGATCGGACCAGCCCAGGCCAATCCAGCGAAAGGGGGCGCCGATGCCGATGCTGCGAATCGTCGGGAAGGGCAGGGCGGCAGCGGCTTGTTCGTCGTCGGTTGGGGGGGTGGGTTGAGCCATGGGTGTCTCCGTTATCTCTTTTTTAGGTGGATGGCTGGCACTGCGGTTTTAGATCATCGGCGTTCCTGGGCGAGCGAGCCCCCCGCGTTGGCGAAGGTCCAGATGGCATCGAGGACGGCGCCGGGGGCTTCGGACATCATGGCATGGCCGGCGTCGGGAAGGACGATCCGTGTCACGGTGGCGCCGCCGGTGAAGGCATTGGCAAGGGGGGCGATGGCCTTGGGCGGTGTCATGCGGTCTTGGGCGGCACTGAGCAGCAGCGTCGGGCAGCGCACTTGCGCGGCGGCATCGAAGCCGTTGGCGTAGGCGTTGCAGGCGGCCATGTCCCGGTGCAGAACGCCGGGAGCCTGGCGCTGCATCAGGCGCTCGTTGAGGGCGGTGAGGCTGATACCGGGGATGCTGCTGGCACCCAGTTGGGCACGGGGGGCGTAGGACCACTGGTTGATCATGACGTGAGCCTTGTCCCGGTCGGTAAGGGTGGCGTCGAGCAGTGGCGCGGCCACTGGCATCGGGACGACGGAGCCGACGAGGATGAGCCCGGCGACCTGCCCGGGCGCCCGGGCGGCGGCTTCCAGGGCGATCAGCGAGCCCATGCTGTGGCCGATCAGGGTGGCTGGCCCGGCGCCGAGGGTGGCGATGAGGGTAATGATCCAGTCGGCCATTTCGCCGATCGAGGCGAGGGCGTCTCCGGTGGACCCGCCGTGGCCGGGGAGGTCGGGTGCGACGACGTTCCAGCCGTGGGAGGCAAAGTAGCGGGTCTGCAGCGTCCAGACACTGTGGTCGTGGCCCGCGCCGTGGATGAATACGGCGGTGCGGCGCCCGCGTTCGATGTGTCGGCCCCCGGTGTAGCAGAAGCTGGTATGGCTGGAGAGATGCCCGGCAATGGGGTCGGCGAGGTTCAGTTTCATCGGCAAGCGCTTATTGGGTGGCCTTCTGGACAGCGTAGAGGCCGCGTTCGAGGTCTTCGATCAGGTCGGAGGCGTTTTCGAGTCCGACCGACAGGCGGATTGTCCCTTCGGTGATGCCTGCCACGAGCAGGGCTGCCGGCGACATGCGGAAATGGGTGGTGCTGGCCGGGTGGATCGCCAGCGATTTGGCGTCGCCGACGTTGGCCAGGTGGGAGAAGAGGCGCAAGCCTTCGATGAAGGTGCTGCCTGCCGCACGGCCGCCTTTGAGTCTGAAGCTGAATACACCGCCACAGCCTTTCGGAAGCAAGCGGGCCGCCAGGGCCTTGTCGGGATGCCCATCGAGTTCGGGCCAGGCGATGGATTCGACCAGCGGGTGAGCTGCCAGGTGGGCAACCAGTGCGCGGGCGTTCTCCACGTGACGCTGCATGCGTAAGCCCAGGGTTTCTATGCCTTGCAAAATCTGAAAGGCGTTCATCGGCGACAGGCAGGCGCCGAAATCGCGCAGACCCTCGCGGCGGGCGCGCAGCAGGAAGGCGGCGACGGGAGATTCCTCGGCGAAATCCATGCCGTGGAAGCCTTCGTAGGGTTCGGTGAGGGTGGGGAAACTATCTGCGGCGGTTTCCCAGCCAAAGCTGCCGCCATCCACCAGCAGTCCGCCGACCGCAACGCCGTGGCCGCCGAGAAACTTGGTGGCCGAGTGCATGACGAGATCGGCGCCGAGATCGATGGGGCATTGCAAGGCCGGGGTGACGAGAGTGGCATCGACCAACAGCGGCACACGGGCGGCGTGGGCGAGCTCGGCGATGGTCGGGATGTCGAGGACTTCGAGGCCGGGATTGCCGATGGCTTCGCCGAACAGCAGGCGGGTTTCGGGACGGATGGCGGCACGCCAGGCTTGATGGTCGCCGGGCGGTACGAAGGTGGTTTCGATGCCGAAGCGCGGCAGGGTGTAAGCCAGCAGGTTGTGCGAGCCGCCATATAGCGAGCGTGAGGCCACAATGTGTCCTCCGCTACCCATCAGCGTGGTGATGGCAAGCATCAGTGCGGCTTGGCCACTGGCGCAGGCGATGGCGCCGACGCCACCGTCGAGGGCGGCAATGCGCTCTTCGAGGACGGCATTGGTGGGGTTGGATATGCGCGAGTAAACGTGGCCGGCGCGTTCCTGATTGAACAGGGCGGCGGCTTGATCGGTGTTTTCGAAGACGTAGCTGGTGGTGAAGTGGATCGGCGTGGCCCGGGAGTGATGGACGGGGTCGGGCGTCTGGCCGGCGTGCAGGGCGAGTGTATCGGCCCCGGCGTTGCGGTGAATGGGCATGCGTGTTTCGTGGCGCTGTAGGAGTGGGCAGGGTGTGCGGGGGTCAGGCAGGCACGTCCGGGTCCATCAGGTGCTGGATGATGGATATCCGGTCTTTGAGCAACAGTCGGCGTTTCTTGAGACGGCGCAGCAGCAGATCGTCTCCGGGCGGCGGGGCCAGGGCGATCTGGTTGATGATGGCGTCGAGATCCCGGTGCTCGGTGGTGAGAACCGCCAGCCGCGATGAAAGGCTGGTGACGTCGGCGTTGGGTTCGTTGCTGTCGTTCATGCCTGGTTGCTATCCGTGATGACGAGCCTGCAATGGTATCCGTTGAATCTTAGGCCGGGGTCGAAGGAAATACAACGGCGTGGGGGAACTTGAAGTGGGGTCAGATGTTCCCATCTTATGTAGCACCAGAAGTTGCTTCAGCGTCCGGAAGGCTCAACCCGCTGTCCAGGAGACTTGTCATGAACGTGGTACTCAACAACCCGGTGCTTTATGTGGTGGATTACCCGATGCTCGATGCCGTGGAAGTGATCGATAAACGGCGTGGGCTCGGCGTTTTGTTCCGGGACGAAGCGGCCCGGCGTTTTCGTCAGGAGTTGCGCGATGTGGCCGCCGCGGCCACCGAGATGGACGATTTCGAGAGCTGGATCGCCGATTACGGCACGTTGATGACGCAGCCCGCCATCTATCACTGATGGCATTGCTGCTGGGAGGAGTCGCTTGCCAGTCCGGTGGGCGACTCCTAACATGGCGTCCCGTTTTGCGTTACCGGAGTGTGTCAGGGTGAATAAGGCTTTCGTCAAAGAGAACGACGAGGACGACGAAGAGTCGATGCCGGGAGTGCCGAGCCTTCCGCCGGGCACCCGTAACTACATGACCCGCATCGGCTATGAGGTACTGCGCAATGAACTCGACAAGCTGGTGCGCGAGGAGCGGCCGGCGTTGGTCGAAACCATCCGTTGGGCGGCCTCGAACGGCGACCGCTCCGAGAACGGAGATTACATTTACGGCAAAAAGCGCCTGCGGGAGATCGACCGCCGGGTGCGTTTCCTGATCAAGCGGCTGGAGAGTGCGACGGTGGTGACACCGGCCGACCAGGAAAACACCGAACAGGTTTTTTTCGGCGCAACTGTCACGGTCTGCGATGTGGGTTGCGAGGCCGAGGCAACGTACCAGATTGTCGGTGTGGACGAGGCCAATGCCTCCGAAGGGCGCATCAGTTGGATCGCGCCGCTGTCTCGCGCTTTGCTCAAAGCACGGGAAGGCGATGTGGTGCGTTTTGCCAGCCCGGCCGGGCTGCGCGAAATCGAAGTGCTGGAAATTCGCTACGAATAACCGCACGGCCGCCTAACGGGTTTGGCGCTCCCGAGGGCGGCGCACCATCGCCGGGCTGCGGGGCAGGGTGAAGAACATCGTGGTGCCGGCGCCCGGTGCCGATTCTGCCCACACCGAGCCGCCGTGACGTTCGACGATGCGCCGGACGCTGGCAAGACCGATTCCCGAGCCTTCGAAGCCCTCCCGTTTATGCAGTTGCTGGAAAGGCTGGAATAGCCGTGCGGCGTGTTCCATGTCGAAACCGACGCCATTATCGGTGACGTAGAACAGGTTTTCATCGCCATGCGCGCGGCCGCCCACCTGGATGAGCCCAGGGTGGCTGTCGCGCGTGAACTTCCAGGCGTTGCCGATCAGATTTTCGAGCGCCTTGCGGATCAACGTGGCATCGGCGTCGGCGTACAGCCCGGAATCCACGTGGCTGTGCACGATGCGGTCGTGGGAATGGCTGGCAAGTTCGTCGAGGATTTCGCGGGCGATGGCCGAGACGTCGGTTTGTTCGATGCGCAGCGGGTGGTGGGAGACGCTGGCCAGTTTCAGCAATTCGTCGATCAGGTCGCCCATGCGCAGGCTGGCCTTTTGCATGCGTGCCAGGTAGTTGCGGCCGGTATCGTCCAGGCGCTCGCCATAGTCTTCGTCGAGGGCGTGGGCGAAGCCGTTGATGGCCCGGAGCGGCGCACGCAGGTCGTGGGATACCGAATAGCTGAAGCTCAACAATTCCCGATTGCTTTGTTCGAGTTCGGCGGTGCGGCTTTGAACCCGTTCCTCGAGGGTGGCGTTGAGCTCAGCCAATGCTTGACGCTCTTCGTTGCGCCGACGGGCATCTCGGTGGAGCAGCAGTGCCAGGGCGCCCAGCAGGGTGAGCGTAACGGCGGCACCGCCGGCAATGCGGAGGCGATGCTCGTGGAAATCGGCCAGCGCATCCTCGACTGACCGGCTGGTGCCGACGATGAGCGGGCGATCGGTGAGGCGCCGGTAGGCAACGATACGCTCTGGCGCTTCGCCATTCGGCGTGCCGACCACGACCTTGCTGTGGGATTCCGATGTGGCGCTGATGGCAGGCGAGTCGCCGACGCTGCGACCGATCTGCCCGTCGACCGGCGGATGATGGATCAGGGTGATTGCGTGGGCGGCGTGGAGAATGAGGATCGTGTCGCTCGCGGCCAGTTGCAGATCGCGATAGACGCCGTCGAAATAGGCGTGGCTGATGGCTGCGCCGACGGTGCCCAGGTATTTGCCGGAGGCATCGAATACCTGCCGCGTGATCGGGATGATCCATTGCCCGCTGACGGAGCTGCGCGTCGGCGATCCGATCTCGAAATCCTCTTTGAGGTGTTGGGGAAGGGTGGGGCGGGCGGCGGAGATCGATTGGACCTCGTCCGGTGGCTGCGGATCGCCGGAGCGGGCCGCCAGACTACCGTCTTCCCGTTCGACGAAAAGGTATTCGACTTCGGGTAGCCGATCCGCCCGTTGGCTGAGCAGCGCACGCAACTCGCGTTCGCCCAAGGCGTCGGTGCCGTTTTGGGCGGCGAGGAGAGTGGCGATTTCGGCGACCGCATTTTCGGTTTCGCCGAAGCTGCGCGCCACATGTTCTTCGAGTACGCGGGCGAGGCTTTGCAGTTCCGATTCGGTGCGTTGCAGCGCGGACTCGCGGTCGTAGCGGATAAGGGAAACGGCTGCGCCGATGTTGAGGGCGGCCAGAAGGACGAACGAAAGCCACACCGCCACGCGCAGACGGCGCAAGGATGAGCCCGGTTGCCGGGCCGATTGGGCGCTGCCGGTCGACAGCGAGCCTGAAGAATGGATAGAGGGAGGCGTTCGGGCTTGTTCCATCGCGAAAATGGCTCTGGGCTGGGGACTTGAAAGTCGGATGAAAGCACCCATATGGAGGGAAGTTAACGGTCCCTTAGGAGCAAGCTTTATGACTGTCGAGCAAATGTCCGCACAAACCTTGAATTTTCAGGCTGAGGTCAAGCAGCTGCTGCACCTCATGATTCACTCGCTGTATTCGAACCGCGAAATTTTTCTGCGGGAACTCGTATCGAACGCCTCCGACGCCTGCGACAAGCTGCGTTTCGAAGCGCTCGAGAACGGCGGGTTGTTCGAGAACGATGCCGAGTTGAAGATTCGTGTGGCTTTCGACAAGGCAGCCCGGACGCTGACGGTTTCCGACAACGGCATCGGCATGAGTCGCGATGAGGTGGTGACCAACCTGGGCACCATCGCCAAATCGGGCACCAAAGAATTCTTCGGCAAACTCACCGGCGACCAGAAAAAGGACGCCCACCTGATCGGTCAGTTCGGTGTCGGCTTCTACTCGGCGTTCATCGTGGCCGACAAGGTCACGGTGCGCACCCGCCGCGCGGGCCTCTCCGCCGCCGACGGTGTGAAGTGGGAGTGCTCGATGACCGGCGACAGCGCCGGCGAATACACTGTCGAGCCGATCGACAAGGCCGACCGCGGCACCGAGATCACGCTGCACCTGCGCGACGACCAGGACGACCTGCTGTCGTCGTGGAAGCTCAAGTCCATCATCCAGAAGTACTCCGACCATATCCTTCAGCCCATCGTGATGAAGAAGGAGCAGTGGGACGAGGAGAAGAAGGCGCAGGTCGTCACCGACGAGGATGAAACCGTCAATAAGGCCAACGCGCTGTGGGCGCGCGCCAAGTCGGACATCACCGACGAGGAATACACCGAGTTCTACAAGCACGTCGGCCACGATTACGAAGAGCCGCTGGCCTGGACCCATTCCAAGGTGGAAGGTCGCCACGAATACACTCAGTTGCTCTACGTGCCCGGTCACGCGCCCTTCGACATGTGGGACCGCCAGGCCCGTCACGGGGTCAAGCTCTATGTGCGTCGCGTCTTCATCATGGACGACGCCGAAAAGCTGATGCCGGTGTATCTGCGCTTCGTGCGTGGGGTGGTCGACTCGAACGATCTGCCGCTCAACGTATCGCGGGAAATCCTGCAGGAATCCAAGGACATCGACGCCCTGCGTGCCGGCTGCACGAAGAAGGTGTTGGGCATGCTTGAGGATCTCGCCGAGAACCAGAAGGAGAAGTACGCCACTTTCTGGAAGGAATTCGGCCAAGTGCTGAAGGAAGGCGTCGGCGAAGACTTCGCCAACAAGGAAAAGATAGCCGGCCTGCTGCGCTTCGCCTCGACCTTCGCCGACACGGCCGACGAAACCGTTTCGCTGGCCGACTACATCGGTCGCATGAAGGAAGGGCAGGACAAGATCTATTACGTCACCGCCGACTCCTTCAATGCGGCGAAGAACAGCCCGCACCTGGAGATCTTCCGCAAAAAGGGCATCGAAGTGCTGCTGCTCTCCAATCGCGTCGACGAATGGGTGGTGGGCAACCTGACCGAGTTCGACGGCAAGCAACTGGCTTCCGTGGCCAAGGGCGGCCTCGATCTGGGGGCGCTGGAAGACGAGGCCGAGAAGGCTGCTGTCGAAAAGGAAACCGGCGAGCTGAAGGATCTGCTCGAAAAGATGAAGGCCAGTCTGGAAGGCAAGGTCAAGGAGGTTCGCGTGACCCATCGCCTGACCGATTCGCCCGCCTGTCTGGTGGCCGATGAGCACGACATGGGAATGAACTTGGCCCGCCTGATGAAGGCCGCCGGTCAGAACATGCCGATCTCGAAGCCGATCCTCGAAATCAACCCGGCCCATCCGGTGGTGCTGCGCCTTAAATACGAGGACAAGCAATTCGACGATTGGGCGGCTGTCCTCTTCGATCAGGCTCTGCTGGCCGAAGGCGGCACGCTGGACGATCCGGCAAGCTTCGTGAAGCGCATCAACCAACTGATGCTGGCCATGAACGGGAACTGATCGCGGTTTGGCGAGAGCTTCGCGGCTCTTGCCTCAGGTCTTTCGACGGGGACGGACTTTCGGGTTCGTCCCCGTTTTTGGTTTTTGTTTACTGTTGGTAAATCTGGTAGGCGTTCGTTGTCTTGGACGGCTTCAGAATGCCGGTGGCCGGGTCGTACATTGTCGGCGCCTTCTTGGGCATCATGGAACTGCTCGCCGAGCGGTTGACATAACCGTCCGAGGCCGCCTTCAGGGTGTTGTTGCGGTTATACGCGGAGTTGGTTTTGGTGCCGCTGCGGGGCATGACCGTGCTGCTGCCGACCCTGCTACGGAGACGAGCCACCCGGTCGCCGCTGTTTGTGCAGTCCGCATAGATGTCGCCGTTGCGGCGTTTGTTGGCGGACGGATCGCCGAAAGTCCGGATTTTCCCGGAGGCATCCTGGCGCATCGAGGGCACCACGCCGCGGGTCTGCTCATGCAGGGCACAGCTTGTTGAACTGGGGCGCTTCAGATCTTCCGGACGCTTGCCGACTTGCGACGGGGAATAGGCGCCGCCGAAAGGTACGGCCTTACCGGCCCGGCCGAGCATGGTGCCGCGCTGCTGCGACGCGTCGTTTGCGGTACGCGGATCAAAGGCAAGCGCAATGCTCGCCTGAAGAAGAGCGAGCGCCGTCATCGATGACGCAAGCAAGGCAGACTTTTTCAATTCGAAACCTCTTTGGTGCGCAGCAAAAAAATCAACATACCCCAAAAACACGGCCACTGACGAGGCACAAGTTTGACAATCGTCAATGTTAATAGTTGTTGCCTGTTTTCCATATTGGGATGTCGGCTAAAGTTGCAACCCCACTGATTTTTCACCCACACGCCATGGCCGTCGAACTCTTCAATAACGGGAAGCATGCCTGTCTCGCCTTTTACGACCTGGTGGACGAGGAGGCCGACCATGCCGTTCAGTGCAATCAGTTCTTGATTGTCGACGGCGAGCACGGCGCCCTGATCGATCCGGGCGGCAACATGACCTACACCGGACTGCTGATGGCGATGCAGCGCTTTTTCCCGTCCCGCGGGCTGGACTTCATCTTCGCCACCCACGCCGACCCGGACATCATCGCGTCCCTGAACAAATGGATGGTGGCGACCCATTGCAAGGTGATGATTTCCAGACTGTGGACCCGTTTCATTCCGCACTTCACAACCGGCAAGGATTACACCAGCCGGATCATCGGCATTCCCGACGAGGGCATGAACATCCTGCTCGGCGAGAATCTGATCAAGGCCTTGCCGGCTCATTTCATGCATTCGGAAGGCAACTTCCAGTTCTACGATCCGGTTTCCAGAATTCTCTTCTCCGGCGACATGGGCGCCTCGCTCGTCGACCACACTCAGGCCGCCGAGCCGGTCCGCAACTTCGACGACCATGTGGTGACGATGGCCGGCTTTCATCGCCGCTACATGATCTCCAACAAGATCTGCCGCTTCTGGGCGAAGATGGTTCGCCAACTGGATGTGGAAATGATCGTGCCGCAACACGGCTGCCGCTTCGAGGGCAAGGCAATGGTGAATCGTTTTCTCGACTGGATCGAGCAACTGCCCTGTGGCGTCGATGTGATGACCCAGGACAACTACCGGGTGCCGTGAGGGTCGGTGTCGCGGGCGCCTAGTTCTTGCGTGACAAATGGGTGATCGCCCGGGTCAGACCGTCCAGCGTGAGCGGGAACATCCGGTCTCCCAGCAGCTGGCGAACGATGCCGATGGTCTGACGGTAATCCCAGCTGCGCTCCGGTTCCGGGTTGAGCCAGGCCACCGCCGGGTAGGCGTCGGCGAGCCGACGTAGCCAGGTGGCGCCGGGTTCCGGGTTGCTGTATTCGATGGAGCCGCCGGGCTGGAGAATTTCGTAAGGGCTCATGGTGGCGTCGCCGACGAAGATCAGCTTGTAGTCGGGCCCGTACTTGTGGAGCACGTCGAGCGTCGGTGTGCGCTCGGAATGGCGGCGAATGCTGTCGCGCCATACGTGGTCGTACACGCAGTTGTGGAAGTAGAAGTACTCCATGTGCTTGAACTCGGCCCGGCAGGCCGAAAACAACTCTTCGCACACCTTGACGTGGTCGTCCATCGAGCCGCCCACGTCAAAGAAAATCAGCACCTTCACCGCGTTGTGGCGCTCGGGGCGCATCATCAGATCCAGATAGCCGGCATTGCGGGCGGTGGCGGCGATGGTGCCGTCCAGATCCAGTTCGTCCGGTGCGCCGAGGCGGGCAAAACGTCGCAGCCTGCGCAGTGCAACCTTGATGTTGCGGGTGCCGAGTTCCACGGTGTCGTCGAGGTTGCGATATTCGCGCTGGTCCCACACCTTTACCGCGGTGCGGTTGCCGCCCGATTCGCCGCCCACGCGGATGCCTTCGGGGTGGTAGCCGTTGTTGCCGAAGGGCGAGGTGCCGCCGGTGCCGACCCACTTCGAGCCGCCTTGGTGGCGCCCCTTCTGCTCCTGCAGGCGTTTTTTGAACTCCTCCATCAGCTTGTCCCAGCCGAGCTTTTCAAGCTTTGCCTTCTCTTCGGGGCTGAGGTGCTTTTGCATCATTGCCTTCAGCCATTCCGCGGGCAGATCCACCTCGAGTCCGGGAATCGCCTCGACGCCCTTGAAATACTCGCCGAAGGCCTGGTCGAACCGGTCGAAATGGGCTTCGTCCTTGACCAGACTGGTGCGGGCGAGAAAGTAGAAATCCTCCATGCTGTGCCCGGCCAGACCGGCCTGGATGGCTTCGAGGAGCGTCAGGAATTCCTTTGTCGAAACCGGCAGCTTGCGCTCTTTAAGATGCAGGAAGAAGTCGATGAGCATGGCTCGCCCGATCAGCGGTTGCGTTGGGCCATGAAGACGAGGCGCTCGAAGAGATGCATGTCCTGCTCGTTCTTCAGCAGCGCGCCGTGCAGTGGCGGAATGATCGCCTTCTGATCCGGCGAGCGAAGGGCTTCGGGCGGAATCTCCTCGGCGACCAGCAATTTGAGCCAGTCGATCAATTCCGAGGTGGACGGTTTCTTTTTGAGGCCGGGCACTTCGCGCAGGCCGAAGAAGACTTCCAGCGCTTCCTTCAGCAGGCTGCGCTTGATGTCGGGGAAGTGCACGTCGACGATCTTCTGCATCGTGTCCCGGTCGGGGAACTTGATGTAGTGGAAGAAGCAGCGGCGCAGAAACGCGTCGGGCAGTTCCTTTTCGTTGTTGGAGGTGATGAAGACGATGGGGCGGTGCCTGGCCTTGACCAGTTCGCGCGTCTCATAGACGTAGAACTCCATGCGGTCGAGTTCGCGCAGCAGGTCGTTAGGGAATTCGATGTCGGCCTTGTCGATCTCGTCGATCAGCACCACTGTCGGGTGGTCGGCTTCGAAGGCCTGCCACAGGGTGCCCTTGACGATGTAGTTGCCGATGTCCTTCACCTTGTCGTCGCCGAGTTGGGAATCCCGCAGCCGCGACACCGCGTCGTATTCGTACAAGCCCTGCTGCGCCTTGGTGGTCGATTTGATGTGCCATTGCATCAGCGGCATGCCGAGCGCAGCGGCGACTTCCTCGGCGAGCATGGTCTTGCCGGTGCCGGGCTCGCCCTTGATCAACAGCGGACGCTGCAGGCGGATGGCGGCATTCACCGCCAGCATCAGGTCGGGCGTGGCGACGTAGTTGTCTGAACCTTCGAAACGCATGGGGGTTGTCCTTGTTTGGGTTTGCCCGATTATAGCGACGCAAATTGACGTGCACGGAAGAGGCGTGCGGCAGTCTCGATGGTCGCGGCGTGAATGCTCACCGTGTCGTCGATCTGGCGTGCATAGCCGCCAGCCATCGCGACGGCCACCGGCAGGCCGCGGCGGCGGCATTCGGACAGGACGAGTTCGTCCCGCGCGGCGAGGCCGGCTTTGCTGAGCTTGAGGCGGCCGAGGCGGTCGTCCTCGAAGGGATCGGCACCGGCGAGGTAGATGATGAGTTGCGGATCGCCGGCAAAGACTTGCACGAGGGCGTCGTCGAGGGCAGCGAGGTAGCCCACGTCGCCGGTGCCGTCCGGCAGTTCCACGTCCAGATCGCTGGTTTCCTTCTCGAACGGGTAATTGCGGGCGCCGTGGATGCTGAATGTGAAGCAGTCCGGTCGGCGGGCCAGGATCGCCGCAGTGCCGTTGCCCTGATGTACATCGCAGTCGATGATGGCGAGGCGTTCGACCCGGCCTTCGGCGCGCATCGCCAGGGCGGCGATGGCGGCGTCGTTGAAGACGCAGAAGCCTTCTCCCCGGTCGCGGAAGGCGTGGTGGGTGCCGCCGGCCAGATTGGCGGCACAGCCGTCTTCGAGGGCGGCGCGACAGGCGGCCAGTGTGGCGCCGGCGGAGCGTCTCGAGCGCTCGACCATCGCCTCGGACCACGGAAAGCCGATGCGCCGCTCATCGTTCCGGTCGAGCGTGCCGCGGACGACGCGCTGCAGGTAGCCGGCGTCGTGGGCGCGCAGGATTTCGGTGTCGCTGGCGGCGGCCGGGACGTGAAAGTCGGTCGCCGCGAAGTGTCCGGAAGCCATCAGGCGCGCACGCAGACGGGCGTATTTCTCCATCGGAAAACGGTGGCCTTCGGGCAGAGGCAGCACGAAATGGTCGGCGTAGAAGAGTTTCATGGTTTCAAGGGGTGGGGCGGCGCGGGCGCCGCTGCTATCATTTCCGGGTCAAGCCCACGGGCCGATCATCGGGACGCATCATGCACCTTCCAGACACGCTGTGCGCCGAGCACGCAGACATTACCGCGCTTCGTCGCGACATTCACGCCCACCCAGAACTCGCTTTCGAGGAACACCGCACGGCGGCGCTCGTTGCCGAACGCCTCGAAGCACTGGGCATCGAAACCCATCGTGGCATCGGCCAGACCGGCGTGGTCGGTGTGCTGCGCGCCGGCAGCAGTTCGCGGGCCATCGGCCTGCGCGCCGACATGGACGCTTTGCCGATCCAGGAAAAGAACGACTTCACCCATCACTCTCGCCATCCGGGGCGCATGCACGCTTGCGGCCACGACGGCCATACGGCGATGCTGCTGGGTGCCGCCGGTGCATTGAGCCGCAATCCGGCGTTCGACGGCACGGTCTACTTTTTGTTCCAGCCCGCCGAGGAAGGCGAAGGCGGAGCGCCGGCGATGATCGCCGATGGCCTGTTCGAGCGTTTTCCGATGGATGCGGTGTTCGGCCTTCACAACTGGCCGGGCCTGCCGCTGGGGCAGATCGCGGTCCATCGCGGGCCGGTGATGGCTTGCGCCGACCGTTTCGACATCGAGATTCGCGGCCACGGCGCCCACGCGGCCATGCCGCAGCAGGGCATCGATCCGGTGCTGGCTGGCGCCTCGCTGGTGCAGGCGCTGCAATCGGTGGCCAGTCGCAACGTCGATCCGTTGGATGCCGCGGTGCTGTCGATCACCCAGTTCCACGCCGGCGATGCCTACAACGTGATTCCCGACGTGGCGAAGCTTGGCGGCACGGTGCGGGCCTTCCGGCAGGACATCCGTGCCCAGGTCGAGGATGCGATGCAGCGCATCTGTGCCGGCGTTGGCGCGGCTTTCGGCGCGAACGTGCATTTCGAATACCGGCGCGGCTACCCGCCGACCGTCAATAGCGTGGCCGAAGCCGAGTTCTGCGCGAAGGTGGCGCAGGAGGTCTGCGGTGAAACCAAGGTTGCCATCGATCCCAAGGCGAGCATGGGCGCCGAAGATTTCTCCTACTTCTTGCAGGAAAAGCCCGGCTGCTACATATGGCTTGGCAACGGGCCGGGCGAGGGCGGCTGCACGCTGCACAACCCGCGCTACGATTTCAACGACGAAGCGATCCCGTTCGGCGTCGCCTATTGGGTGAGGCTCGTCCAGCGCTGGCTGGCGCCGGCCTGAAACCCGACCTGCGACGACGCTCCCGGCTTCCCCGAAACGGCGGCCGGGAATCCCCGGTCGCCACCTGAGCGGCACCATTGCCGGAGCACGCGGTCGAACTGCGGCGTTCTCACTTCCCGGTTGCTCCAATTCCATGTTTCCACTTTCCCTTCGCATGCTCCGGCGCGATTTGCGCGCCGGTGAGCTGGGCCTGCTGCTGGTGGCGCTGATTGTTGCCGTTGCCAGCCTGACCAGCGTCGGCTTCTTCACCGACCGGGTTGCCCAGGCGCTCAAGTACGAGGCCAACCAATTGCTGGGTGGCGACGTCGTTCTGGTGGCGGATCATCCTCTGGGCCCCGAGTGGCGTGCCGAAGCCGGCCGGCGGGGGTTGCAGGCGGTGGTGTCGGCGACCTTTACGAGCATGGCGAGCTTCGGCGACGGAGCGCAGCTGGCCGGGGTCAAGGTGATCGAAGACGGCCATCCGCTGCGTGGCGCCATTCGCCTTGCACCGGGGCTCAACCAGCCGGATGCGCCGGCCAAGGGGATTCCGGCGTCCGGCGAGGTGTGGCTGGATGAGCGGCTCGCCAGCGCCCTCGGCGTCCGGCCGGGCGACGTGATCGGGTTGGGCGCGTCGCGCTTCCGAATGGCCGCGGTGCTGTCCTTCGAGTCGGACCGGGGCGCCAACTTCTTCAGCCTGTTGCCGCGGCTGGTGATCAATGCGGTCGATCTGCCCGCCACCGGCCTCGTCCAGCCGGGCAGTCGGGTTTTCTATCGTCTGCACGTGGCCGGTGCGCCGGCGGCGGTGGCGGCTTTCGAAAGCTGGGCCAAGCCCCGCCTGCAGCGCGGCGAAAGCCTCGAAACGGTGGATAACGCCCGCCCCGAAGTGCGCACCGTTCTCGATCGCAGCGAGCGCTTCCTGCGCTTTGCGGCGATGCTGGCGGTGGTGCTGGCGGCGGTGGCGGTGGGCCTGGCGACCCGGCGTTTCGTCGAGCGGCATCTGGACGGTTGCGCGGTGATGCGCTGTCTCGGGGCGCGTCAGCCGCAGCTGATGCGGCTGTTTATCGGCGAGTTCGTGTTGCTGGGCCTCGTTGCGGGGCTTGTCGGCTGTCTGTTCGGCTTCGGTGTGCAGTTCGTGCTGGCGGGTCTCCTCGGCAGTCTGGTCGGCTTTCCGCTGCCAGCGCCGGGCGGATGGCCGGTGGTGCACGGGCTGGCGGTATCGCTGCTGCTGCTCCTTGGTTTTGCCTTGCCGCCGTTGATCCGGCTGGGGCAGGTGCCCACCTTGCGCGTGCTGCGTCGGGAGTGGAACGGCATGGCGGCCCGCGAAGGGCTGGCTTGGGCGGCCGGCGCACTGGTGCTGGCCGGACTGCTGGTCGCCATCGCGCGGGATTGGCTGCTCGGCGTCTGGGTGGTGGGCGGCTTTGCGCTGGCCTTTGCGGGGTATGGCTTCGTTGCGTGGCTGGCGCTTGGGCTGCTCGGGCGGGTGCGGGCGGTGGCCGGCAGCGGTTGGCGCTATGGCATTGCGGCGCTGCGGCGGCGGCCGGTGGCGAGCCTCGTGCAGGTGCTGGCCCTTGCGATGGGGCTGACGGCGCTGCTCCTATTGACGCTGGTCCGCGGCGATCTGCTCGCCAACTGGAAGCAGGCCACGCCCTTCGATGCGCCCAACCGTTTTGTGATCAACATCCAGCCGGATCAGCTCGATCCGCTGCGTCGCTTCTTTTCGGATGCCGGTCGCGGCCAGCCGCTTCTGCAGCCGATGATCCGCGGCCGGCTGGTGGCGGTGAACGGCCGTGCCGTAGGGCCGGACGATTACGCCGACGACCGCGCCAAACGCCTTGTGGACCGGGATTTCAATCTTTCCTTCGACACCCGCCTGCCGGACGGCAACAGCGTCGTGGCGGGGCAGTGGCACGGCGAGGTGAGAACGCCGCAGTTTTCAGTCGAACAAGGTTTGGCCGAGACGCTTGGTCTGGCGATGGGCGATGTGCTCAGCTTCGAGATCGCCGGCAACCGCAGCGAGGCGCGCATCACCAGCCTGCGCAAGCTGGACTGGGATTCGATGCGGGTGAATTTCTTCGTGATCGCTGCGCCCGGCATGCTTGAAAGCTATCCGGCCAGCTACATCACCAGTTTTTACCTGCCGCCGGCGCAGATGGATTTTGCCAACCGGCTGGTGGCCGCCTTTCCCAACTTCACGGTGATCGACGTAGCCGCGGTGATCGGGCAGATCCAGGCGATGGTGGATCAACTGATCGGCGCCGTGCAGTTCGTGTTCGGCTTTGCGGTGGTGGCGGGCTTGGTCGTACTGTTCGGTGCGCTTCAATCCACCCACGACGAGCGCGAAAAGGAGTTGGCGATCCTGCGGACCCTGGGCGCCCGCAATGCCCAACTGCGCGCGGCGCTGCTGGCCGAGTTTGGCGCCCTGGGCCTCGTGGCCGGTGCGCTGGCCGGGGTGGGGGCGACGGGCATCGGCTGGGCTTTGGGGCATTTCGTCTTCAAGCTGCCCTATGCGCCGAGCGGGCTGCCGGTGCTGGTCGGGGCGCTGGCGGGCGCCGCGGTGGTGATGCTGGCGGGCTGGATCGGCACGCGCCGCCTGCTGCTGAGGCCGCCGCTGGCCAGCCTGCGCGCGCTGGGCTGAAGGCAGGCGGCAGGGGCTGGCCGGGTATACTCCGACCGATGAATCCCGATGCCGCCTCCGCTCCGAGTCTTCTTCCCTGGCTGCTTGCCGCCTTTGTTTTCACGCTTGCCGCCGTCGTGTGGCTTGGGTTGCTGGTCGGCCGTCTCGGACGGCGTCTCGACGGCCAGTTCGCCGAGCAGCATCTTCAGTTCGTCAAGGAATTGCAGGCCGTCTCCACCGTCGGCAGCGACCGGGTGATCGATCTGGTGGCCGGCGAGGTGGACAACCTGCGCGACCGCCTCGACGCGGAGCAGGCCGCGTCGCGGCAGGTGCTGCAACAGCTTCATCTCGCCTTGGTCGCCCAGCTCGGCTCGCATAAGGAGGAGATGACGCTGCGTCTGGCCGATCTGGCCAATGCCTTTGCCGCCGGTCAGGAAAAGCTGCGCACCGAAATGCTGGCCGAAACCCTCAGGACGCTTTCCGAACACGCCCGCGCCGACCGGGAATTGCTGCAGAACGGGCTGAAGGCGGCTTCCGAGCAGCTTGCCGGCAGCATCGAGGCGATGAACCGCACTGTCGGGGAGCGCCTGGAAGCCATCACCGGCCATGTAAATCTGCGCCTCGACGAAGGCTTTCGCAAAACCAACGAAACCTTCGCCAGCGTCATGGCCCGCCTCGCCACCATCGACGAAGCCCAGAAGAAGATCGGCGATCTCACCACCAACGTGGTGAGTCTGCAGGAGCTTCTC
Organism: uncultured Zoogloea sp.; assembly: GCA_937871125.1. GTDB lineage: Bacteria > Pseudomonadota > Gammaproteobacteria > Burkholderiales > Rhodocyclaceae > Zoogloea. The sequence goes on from CALMXT010000301.1 coordinate 22,661, forward strand.
GGCGACAAGCGCGCTCGTGGCGCCTTCGGCGAAGTGCAGCTCGAAGCCCTGGTGCGTAATGCGTTGCCGCCGGACAGCTTCGATTTTCAGTACACCCTGCCCAACGGCACCCGTGCCGACTGCGTGCTGCGCCTGCCCGAGCCCACCGGCATGGTGGTGGTCGATTCCAAGTTTCCGCTCGAAAACTATCACCGCATGTTCGAAGGCGACGTGGGCGATCTGGAGCGCCGCGCGGCGCAGACGGCCTTTCGCAACGATGTGAAGCGGCATGTGGACGCCATCGCCGGGAAATACATCCAGCCGGAGGTGACGTCGGACGGTGCAGTGATGTTCGTGCCTGCCGAAGCGGTGTTCGCCGAAATCCACGCCTATCATCCGGAGGTGGTGGCCTATGCGATGACGCGCCGGGTGTGGATCGTCTCGCCCACCACGCTGATGGCGGTGCTCAATACCGCCCGTGCGGTGCTCAAGGATGTGGAAACCCGTAAGCAGATCCACGTCATCAAGGACGCCCTCGGCAAGCTCGCCAAGGATTTCAACCGTTTCGACGAGCGCATGCAGAAGCTTGCCACCCATATCCGTCAGGCCGGCGAAGACGTGGCCGAAGTGCAGACTTCCTCGCGCAAGATCACCGCCCATTTCCAGCGCATCGAGGCCGCGCAGCTCGATGAACTGCCGGTGGCGTTGCCGGGCGGGGAAGGTGGCGGCGTTTCGGCGGGGTGATTTCAGGCAGCCCGCAACAAGGCGGGGGTGAGGTCAATCAATGGATGCGCCGACCGCGCCGCCGATCACCTGGCACAGTATCGACAGCAGGCAGAAGCC
>CALMXT010000302.1 GCA_937871125.1 uncultured Zoogloea sp.
GGGCGTTGCGGGTGGGCATCACGCAGTCGAACATGTCGATGCCGGCCTGCACCGAAAAGACGATGTCCTCCGGTGTGCCGACGCCCATCAGATACCGCGGCTTGTCGGTGGGCAGGCGCGGCGCGGTGTGGTGAAGGATGCGCTGCATGTCTTCCTTCGGTTCGCCTACCGACAGTCCGCCGATGGCGTAGCCGTTGAAACCGATCTCTTCCAGCCCGGCGAGGGATTCGTCGCGCAGGTTTTCGTACATCCCGCCCTGAACGATGCCGAACAGGGCATTGGTGTTTTCGAGGCGGTCGAACTCGTCGCGGGAGCGGCGCGCCCAGCGCAGGGACATGCGCATGGAGTCGGCGGCTTCCGGCACGCTGGCGGGGTAGGGCGTGCATTCGTCGAAGATCATCACGACGTCGGAGTTGAGGGTCTTCTGGATGCGCATCGATTCCTCGGGCGTGAGAAAGAGCTTGTCGCCATTGACCGGGGAGTTGAAGCGCACCCCTTCTTCGCTGATCTTGCGCAGGGCACCCAGCGAGAAGACCTGAAAGCCGCCGGAGTCGGTGAGGATGGGGCCGTCCCAGGCCATGAACTGATGCAGGCCGCCGAAGGCTTCCATGACTTCAAGCCCCGGGCGCAACCAAAGGTGGAAGGTGTTGCCGAGGCAAATCTGTGCGCCGATGTCGCGCAGATCCTGGGGCGAGATGCCTTTGACCGTGCCGTAGGTGCCGACCGGCATGAAAGCGGGGGTGTCCACGGTGCCGTGGTTGAGTGTGAGGCGGCCGCGGCGGGCTGCGCCGTCGGTGGCAAGGAGTTCGTATTTCATGCGGGATTGTGAGTGAGGAACATGGCGTCGCCGTAGCTGAAGAAGCGGTAGCGCTGGGCGATGGCGTGGGCGTAGGCATTGCGGATGGCGCCCATGCCGGCAAAGGCCGAAACGAGCATCAGCAGGGTGGATTTTGGCAAATGGAAATTGGTGATGAGCGCGTCGGCCACGTTGAAGCGGTAGCCGGGCAGGATGAACAGGTCGCTTTCGGCTTCGCCTGCCTTGAGGCCGCCTTCGCGGGCGGCGGATTCGAGGGCGCGCATGCTGGTCGTGCCGACGCACACCACGCGTTTGCCGGCCGCCTTGGTGGCGGCGATGGCGTCGACGGTGGCCTGAGGCACGAAGTAGGCTTCGCTGTGCATCCGGTGCTCGGAAAGGTCGTGCACGCGCACCGGCTGGAAGGTGCCGGCGCCGACGTTGAGGGTGACGAAGGCGCTATTGATACCTTGTTCGGCGAGGTTGGCGAGCAGGGCTTCGTCGAAATGCAGCCCCGCCGTCGGCGCCGCCACCGAGCCGGGATTGCGGGCGAAGACGGTTTGGTAGCGGGATTCGTCGGCATTGCCGGCCGCCCGTTCGATGTAGGGCGGCAGGGGCAGGCGTCCGTGGCGTTCGAGCAGCACGACGAGGTCTTCGTCGGTCGGAAAGCGCAGGTGGAAGAATTCGCCGACACGACCGATCACCTCGACATCGAGGGCGTCTTCGAGATGCAGCCGGCAACCCGGCTTGGGCGATTTGCTGGCGCGCACCTGGGCGAGCGCTTCGTGGGCGCCGAGCGGACGCTCGACCATCACCTCGACTTGGCCGCCGGTGTCCTTGGTGCCGAAGAGACGGGCGTGGATGACCCGCGTGTCGTTGAAAACCAGTAGGTCGCCGGGGGCGAGCAGGGTGGGCAAATCGGAAAAATGCAGATCCATGAGCGGCGGCCCAACCTGCAGCAGACGGCTGTCGGTGCGGCGGTCGAGCGGTGCCTGGGCGATCAGTTCTTGGGGGAGCGGGTAATCGAAATCGTCGAGAGTCCAGGCCATGAGTTGATGCAATGAAAAGATTCGTAGATAATGCGGCGCTTCCCATGCCGGGATGGCGGAATCGGTAGACGCAGCGGATTCAAAATCCGCCGCCGCAAGGTGTGGGGGTTCGAGTCCCCCTCCCGGCACCAATAAAATCAATGGGTTAGAAAATTGTAGCAAAAAATGGGCTGGTTTTTCCGTTTTTGGCGCAAATTTGCCCCGATTGATCGACAGGCCCGCAGTGGCCGAACAGGCGAGTCCTGCTGCATCTTGTAAGTTCGGCAAGGCCCAAGACACTCCCAATATTCCGGATTCTTCCATGGCTCTCGATCCCAAAGCCAAGGCCTTGCTCGACATGGTTTACCGCGTCGGGGCGCCGCGCTTTCACGAGTTGGATGTGCATCAGGCCCGCCGCTCCTTCGAAAAACTCCACTTCGCGCTGCGCCCGGAGTTGCCGGCAGTCTCTTCGGTGACCGATGTGCCGATTCCCGGCATTCATGCGCATCACGGGGTGATCTTGAGCCGCCTGTATCGCCCCCTCGCCGCCGGGCCGGACGATATCCTGCCGGTCACTTTTTATTTTCATGGCGGCGGCTGGTGTGTCGGCGATATTTCCAGCTATGACGCCTTGTGCCGCGAGCTGGCCAACTACAGCGGCGGTGCGGTGTTGTCGGTGGATTACCGGCTGGCGCCGGAGCATCCCTTTCCGGGCGCGGTGGACGATGCGCTGCATGCGGTCAGCTGGAGCCTTGCCAACGCCGCACTGCTCGGCATCGATGCATCGCGCTTTGCGCTTGCCGGCGACAGCGCCGGCGGTACTTTGAGTACCGTGACCGCGCTGCAGCTACGCAACTCGGGCGGTCCGCAGGCTGCGCTACAGCTCTTGATCTATCCGTGCACCGACATTCTCAGCCAGCGTCCGTCGCGTCGCGCCTACGCCTCCGGGTTTTTCCTGGATACCGAGAGTCTGGCCTGGTTTTTTGACAAATATCTGCCCAACGACGACGACTGGAAGGACTGGCGCGCGTCTCCGCTTCTGGCCGATCGCTTTGACGGTCTGCCGCCGGCGACCTTCATCATCGCCGGTTGCGATCCGCTCGCCGATGACTGCAATGCCTATGCCGAAGCGCTCGGTGCGGCCGGCGTGCCGGTAACGGTCCATGAGTTCGAGGGGATGGTGCATGGCTTCTTCACCCTCGGGAAGATGTTCCCGCAGGCCGGAGAGGCGGTCGAGAAGGCAGGTTTGGCGCTGCGTTCGGCGCTGGGACAATAGACGGATTCTGCCGCGCTTCGCCCGGACCGCGCGAAGCGCGGTTCAGGCGTCGGTGCGTTTGGCGGTGTCCAGCGCTGGCGCGAGGCGCCTAGATGCAAACGAAACTGACGACCTGCGGGCTGTTGGCGCAGCTGCGCCCAAGGGCGAACTGGCCACGGCCGCGCAGGACGACTTCTTCCCGGGATAAAAGAAACTCGCGCTCGCCTTCGATCTGTACGAAGGTGCCGTTGCTGCTGCGGTCGATCAGCACGAATTTGTCCCCGCGCAGTTCGATTGCGGCATGCCGGCGGGACGATTGGGTGTCGCCGACGACCAGATCGGCGGCCGGATCGCGGCCGATCTGTGCGCTTGGCTTGGTGGAGTTGAGCACCAGGGAGATCGAATCCAGGTAAAGGCGCAGTTCAGGCTCGGTTTCGAGCAGGAAGTGGTCGCTTTGGACGATGGTCAGTTCGCCGACCGCTTCGCACATCAGTTCGCACAGTTCTACCGGCCGGGAGAGCCCGCGGATGACCCGTGGCGGGAGTGCATGAAGTACCGAGCGCCATTCCGGCCCGAGGCGGCGGGCCGTTTCGGCCGAGGTGATCGCCTTGCCAGGGGATGCGAGTTCGGCAAGTCGTGCCGCGAAATTGACCGTTTCTCCAAAGACGTCGGTGCCGCTGACAACGACCGGTCCGAAGTGAAAGCCGATCCTCACCGCGAGCCGTTGCTGCTCCGGCGCGTAAGGGAGCTCTTTGAGGTTCTGGTGAATGGCGAGTGTGGCGTCGGCGGCGCTGTCGGCATCGTTGAAGACTGCCATGAGGCCGTCGCCGGTATGTTTGACGACGCGGCCGCGTTTTGTTTCGACGACGATGCGCATCGCGCGGATGCTGCGATCCACCAACTCGAATGCCGAGGTGTCGCCCACGCGCTGATATAGCTGTGTGCTGCCGACCAGGTCGGCAAACAGGACAGCGCATTCTTTGGCGGGATGGGAGGATTCCGACATCTGGATTCGGGAGGCTTCGAAGGCGTGATTTTAGCGGACTCTGTGACATTTTCCGCAGGGGTGAAGGTAACAAATTTTCCCTCGGTTCGCTCCGCCGCCTGTCGGGTTGGCCGAGTTCGACGGGCGGCGCCCGCATTTCTTGTATTTTCCTTGATTTAAACAGCGTCAACGGTAGCCTCTCAGTGGGATAATGCTCCGTTAAGCCACATTTCAGTTCGTGGTCCCCTTATTGGCGTGTTCACGTCTGTCTGGAAGGAGTTTCATGAAACGAGTTGATGATTTCCGTCTGCGCTTTGGCAAGCAGGAGCTAGTGCCCATTGTGATCGGAGGCATGGGGGTGGATATCTCCACTGCAGATCTGGCGCTGGTGGCTGCGCGTCTGGGCGGGATCGGTCACATCTCGGATGCGATGGTCAAAACGGTGGCGGATCGCCGCTTCAATACCAAGTACGTGAAGGAAAAGCTCAAACAGTACAAGTACAACGTCGCCAATACCGACAAGTCGGTGGTGCAGTTCGATCTTGGCCAGCTAGCCGAAGCGACCAAGCTGCATGTGGGCAAGACCATGGAGGCGAAGCGTGGTTCGGGCATGATCTTCGTCAATTGCATGGAAAAGCTGACCATGAATGCGCCGAAGGAAACGCTTCGCGTGCGACTGGCCAGCGCGCTTGATGCGGGTGCCGACGGCATCACGCTGGCGGCCGGCCTGCACCTCGGTTCGTTTGCGTTGATCGAGGATCATCCCCGTTTCCGTGACGCCAAGCTCGGCATCATCGTGTCCTCCTTGCGTGCGCTGCAGCTTTTCCTGCGCAAGAGCGCGCGAACCAACCGTTTGCCTGATTACGTGGTGGTTGAAGGTCCGCTGGCCGGTGGTCACCTGGGGTTTGGCATGGACTGGGCGCAGTACGATCTGGCAACCATCGTTGCCGAGATCAAAGCGTGGCTGGTGGCCGAGAAGCTCGATATTCCGCTGATTCCCGCCGGCGGCATCTTCACCGGCAGCGATGCTGCAGCTTTCCTGGAAAACGGCGCTGCGGCGGTTCAAGTGGCTACGCGTTTTACCGTCACGGAAGAATGCGGTTTGCCTGCAAACGTGCAGCAGCATTACTTCAAAGCCAGCGAAGAAGAAATCGTCGTCAACCAGATATCGCCGACCGGCTATCCGATGCGGATGTTGATCGGTAGTCCGGCCATCGGTTCAGGGATTCGCCCGAATTGTGAAGCCTATGGTTATTTGCTCGACAGCAACGGCAATTGCTCCTACATCCAGGCATACAACCGCCAAGTGGAACTCCATCCCGGTGCCAAAAAGATCTCGGTCATGGAGAAGACCTGCATGTGTACCCACATGCGTAATTTCGATCTCTGGACTTGCGGGCAATACACCTATCGTCTGAAAGATACGTCGCGCAAGGGCGAGGACGGCAATTACCAGATCCTCAGCGCCGAACACGTTTTCCACGACTACCAGTACAGCACTGACAACAAGATCGCGCTGCCGGACTAAGCGGTAGCGACGTCAGACAAAGAGCCCGGCTGCGTGCCGGGTTTTTCTTTCTGCGATCAGGACTATTCGCCCCCTTTGCTTTTTCTGGTGGCAGCGTCTGCCATTTCGCGATGGCGCTCCATAAGGAGGGAGGGCCATGTCCGCGAATCGGATCAAGGTGCAGCCGGGTCAGGTGACGGCTGGCTTTCTCAAGGATTTTGGTGCCGAGAAAATGAGAATGAATTTGAAGGTTCCGTTTGCGGAAAAGGATGAGGCCAAGATGCTGGGAGCCCGATGGGATGCAGCCAGGAAAATCTGGTACGTCGAGGGCAAGGCGGATATGGCCGCTTTTGTGCGATGGGCGCCGACACCCCACGACGGTTCGACAATTGTTGTGCCGCGGCAGAGCAGCGTGCAGGCCAATAAGCGGGAGGCGAGCAGCAAGGTCATCGTGGGTAGCGCTTATGTTGCGCAGCAGCGTGTCTGCGAGTGTCTGCCGTGGGAGGTTTGCGATAAGTGTGAATCGACGGCCTTGTCCCGCTGAGCAGGACATCGTGCATCGATCGAATCGATCGTCCGGCCGATCTTTGCGGCTTTGT
>CALMXT010000303.1 GCA_937871125.1 uncultured Zoogloea sp.
TCGGGGGCGATCGGGGCGGGCCGGTAGCGGCTGCGCAGGGATGCGCGCAGCTCGCCGGCGAGGCCGAGGAGCTGGGCTTGCAGGGTGGTCTGCTGAGCGCGGTTTTCGATCAGGCCGCGCTGGGCGTCGAAGAGGTCGCCCTGGGCGATGGAGAGATCGTTGAGGGAACGGCGGCCGGCGTCGAAGTGCAGTTCGTAGGCGGTGGATACGCGTTGGGCGGCGGTGACGCGCTGCTCCAGCAGGGGCGCGATTTCGCGGGCCTCGGCGTACTGGCGGTAGAGGTCGGCGATGTCCTTCGAAACCTTGAGCAGCAGATCGTCGGCGTCGGCTTGGGCGGCCTGATGGCGTTCGACGGCTTCGGTGTGGCGGCCGAGGTTCTTGCCGCCGAGGGGAATGTCGAGGCTGACCTGGAGCTGGGCGGCGCGGTCGGTGTCGGAGACCGGGACCGGGATCGTGGTGTTGTCGATGCGCTTGCTGTAGGTGAGATCCACCGACGGGAAGAAGCTGCCGCGGGCAACGCCGATTTCCGCCTGGCGGGCGGCGGCGCGCTGAAGGGCGGCGCGCAGGCGAGGATTGCGCTCGTGGATGCGTTCGACAAGGGCGGCGATGTCGGTGTCGCCTTCGGCGGGCTGAATGCCCGGGAGGACCAGGGCCGCGGGCGGCTCGCCGGTGAGCAGGCGGTAGCGGTATTCGGCTGTGGCGAGTTGGGCCCGCAACTGGCCGAGGAGGGTGCGGTTCTGGATCAGGCGCACGCGCATCAGATCGAGTTCGGCCGAGGAGATGCGTCCGGCGTCGACCCGACTGGCGACTTTGACTTCGACCCTTTCCTGGCGGTCGATGGTGGCCTGAAGGCTGTCCATCAACTGGCGCAGGCGCACCACGTCGCTGTAGTTCTCGGTGATTTCGTAGGCGACCTGTTCGAGCACGTTGTCCAGGTCGGCGTCGGCGGCGTCGCGGTAGAAGCCGCCGGCGCGCAGCCGGCTGGTGTCGGTGGCGCCGTTGAAGACGTTCCAGCGCAGGCTGGCGTCGCTGCGGCGCACATTGCGGTTGATCGGTGTGCCGGCGGTTTCGTCGCGGGAGTCCGAGTTGCGGTAGGTGAGGCCGAGGCTGGGCAGGAAGTCGGAGCGGACCTGGGTGATCTGGGCTTCGGCAGCGCGCAGCAGGGCTTGCGCCGAACGCACGCTCGGCTGTTGCAGCAACACCTTGTCCACCACCGCGGGGAGCGGCTCGGCGCGGGCTGCGCCGTTGGCGAGGCCCAGGCCGATTCCCAGCGTGAGGAGGAGGGCGGCAAGGCGGGTCGGGCGAAAAATATCGGGGCTCATCAGCGTTCGCGCAGGGATTTGTCGAAGGTCTTGACGATGGGTTTTAGCATGTATTCCATCATCGTGCGCTTGCCGGTGTGGATGCTGGCGTCGGCGGCCATGCCGGGGGAGATGGTGAGATGTTCGGAGGGATCGCCGAGGAAGTTGCGCTGGGCTTCGAGGAGCACTTCGAAGAAGGTCTCCTTCTTCTCGCCATCGACCACGGCGTCGGCGCCGACCCGCAGAACCTTGCCCGGCAAGGTGCCGAAGATCGACGAGTCGTAGGCGCTGATGCGGATGCGGGCATCCTGGCCGGGCTTGAGGAAGGCGATGTCGGCGGGTTTGATCTTGGCGGTGATCAGCAGGCGGTCTTCGGCCGGGACGATTTCCATGATGGTTTCGCCAGCCTTGACCACGCCGCCGACGGTGTTGACGAGCACGCGATTGACGACGCCGTCCATCGGCGCGCGCAGGTCGCGGCGGGCCACCTTGTCGTTGCGTCCGGTGAGCTGCTCGCCAAGCTGGGCGGCGCGCAGTTCGGCCTCGGAGCGCTCCTTGCTGGTTTCGGTGAGGAAGCGGGCGCGGGTTTCGGAGAGCCGCGCCTGGGCTTCGGCGACGGCGGCCTGGATACGTCCGATGGCGATGCGGGTGGTTTCCATTTCGCCCTTCTGTCCGGAATAGCGTTGCTGGGCGGCGAGCAGATCGGCCCGCGCGCCGGCGCCGTTGGCGGCCAGTTTTTCCTCGATGGCGAGGGCTTCGCGGGCCGGACCGATGGCTTCCGCGCTGGCCTCGTGGCGGGCGCGGGCTTCGGCCAGTTCCTGCTGGCGCTGGGCGAGCTGGCGGGCGAGGGTTTCGAGGCTGTTTTCGCGTTCCTGGCGGCGCGTCTGCCACAGGGTGCGCTGTTCGCGGACGATGTCCGGGGCGTTCTTTTCGAGTTCGGCCGGAAACACCGGGGCGACGCCGTGGGCCTCGGCGTCGAGGCGGATCAGGGCCGCCTGGGCGCCCCACTGGCCTTGCTGGGTTTCGCCCTGTTCGGCGTTGAACTGCAGGTTCTGGACAGTGGCGAGCACGTCGCCCTTTTTCACGACTTTGCCTTCGCGGGCGTTGAGCGCCTGCAGGATGCCGCCCTCCATGCTCTGGACTTGCTGCAAGCGGCTCGACGGGACGACGGCGCCGATGGCGTTCACCGAGATGTCGAGCCGGGCGAAGCTCATCCAGATGAAGGCCAGCACGAAAAATGCCGCGGTCGTGCCGAGCAGGATCAGCACGGCGAGGTGCGGGCCGCGCTCGTAGTCCGGGTGGTGGCTGATGGCTTGGGCTTCGATGCGGGGGCTGGATTGTTGAATGTTGATCTTCATGCTGCGAACTCCCGCGGAGCGACCGGGGCCGGCCCGCCTTGCAGTTTGCGGAGGACGTCGTTACGGGGACCGTCCAGGACGACGCGGCCCTGGTCGAGCACCACCAGCCGGTCGACCAGCGGCAGCATGGCCATGCGGTGGGTGACGAGCAGCATCGTGATGCCCTTGATGCTGCGCAGGTTGTCGATGAGACGGGCTTCGGTGGCCGGGTCCATCATGCTCGACGGTTCGTCGAGGAGCAGCATGCGGGGCTGCTGGACGAGGGCGCGGGCGATGGAGACGGCCTGACGCTGGCCGCCGGAGAGGCGTTCGCCCCGCTCGCCGACCTGGGTGCCGAGGCCGTTGGGCATCTGGGCGAGGGTTTCGTCGAGGCAGGACAGGCGCAGGGCTTCGAGGAGCTCGGCGTCGCTCGCCTGACTGCCGCCGAGCAGGATGTTTTCGCGGATGTCGCCGTGGAAGAGCACGACGTCCTGGGGCACGTAGCCGATCTGACGGCGCAGGCTCTGGGGTTCGAGTTGATTGACCGACATGCCGTCCACCATCACCGTGCCCTGCTCGGGGCCGTAGAGGTTGATGAGCAGCTTGAAGAGGGTGCTCTTGCCGGAGCCGATGCGGCCGATGAAGCCGACCCGCTCGCCGGGGTGGATGGTCAGATTGAGCCCCTTGAGCAGCGGGGCGCCGCCGGGGTAGGCGAAATGCACGTCGCGAAAATCCAGACGGCCGGAGAGACGCGGCAGCTGGAGGCTGTCGGCGGTTTCGTCGGTCGGCGATTCCATGATCTTATCCAGCGCCTGCAGCGCCTGACGGGTCTGTTCGTAGCGCACGATCAGGGCGGCGATCTGGGTCGCCGGGGTGATCGCGCGGCTGGCGAGCATCGACACGGCGATCAGCTGACCCATGGTCAGGTCGCCGGAGCCGATCATCATGGCGCCGAACATCACGATCAGGATCGAGTCGAGGTTGGTGACGAGCAGCGAGATGTAGGTGCTGAAGGAAGTCCATTCGCGCATCTGCACCGAGTTCTCGGAGATCTTGACCGTCAGCATCTCCCACTGGCGGCGAGCCCAGGCTTCGGCGCCGAGGGATTTGATGGTGTCGACGCCGTTCATCACTTCAAAAAGATGGGCCGTGCGTTGGGCCGACTCCTGCATGTTGCTGCCGAGAAGCCGGGTCAGCGGGCGCCGGACCAGCACCGAAACCAGCACCGTGAGGGGGATCAGCACCAGCGGGACGAGCACCAGCCAGTGTCCGATGATGGCCACCAGCACCAGGAAGAACAGCATGAAGGGCACGTCGCCCAGCACCGTCAGGGTGGTCGAGGTGACGAACTCGCGCACCGACTCGAAGTCGCGCACGATGTTGGCGAGCACGCCGCCCGAGGCCGGCCGGGAGGCGGCGCGCAGGCGCAGCGCCTGGGCGAAGACGAGGGATGACATGGTTATGTCGGCCTTGCGGGCGGCCGATTCGAGCAGGTAGCTGCGCAGCAGCTTGATGACGAGATCGAAAAGGGCCACCGCCAGCACCGCACCGGTCAACACCCACAGGCTGTCGAGGGCGTTGTTGGGCACGACGCGGTCGTAGACCGACATCGTGTAGAAGGGGATCACCGCCGCGAAAATGTTGGTCAGCACCGCGGCGAGCAGCGCCCAGCCATAGATCGCCTTGTTGGCCAGCAGCGTGTCCCAGAACCAGCGGCGCGGACGCGGCAGGTAGTAAAGCAGGCTGCGCGTGTCGAAAAAGACCATCGGCCGCACAAACCAGACAAGGCCGGCGTGATCGGCGGCAACCCGGTCAACCGCCAGCTTGACCGTGCCGCGGATGCCGGCCTGCACGCATTCGAAGCTGTCCCCGTCGCGGCGCAGCAGGATCAGCGGATCGCCGCCGTCCTTGCTCATCGCCAGCGCTGGCAGTTCCGACGGCTTGAACTCCGCCACCTTCTTTTTCGCCCGGCTCAGCGCGAGGCCGCCGCGCTGGGCGCATTCGAGGATTTGTGCCTCGGAAATGCGGCCATTCATGACCGGCGTGTCGGCCAGCAGCTGGACCGGGTCGGCCCGCTTGCCGAAAAAATGCGCCAGGAACAGCAGCTGGTCGATGACTCCGTCGATCGAAGCCTCGTTGGGTGGGGAGGAAGGTGTTTCGCGCATGGGCTGGGTGCTCTGTTTTGCGGTTGGAGGCGGTCGCCGGTTGCGAATTTCGAATTCGATAGGGTCGGCGATGTGCCGCATGCGATACGCCGCGCGGCGGTTCCGCTCGGCACCGATACGGGGTGGCTCCGGGAAATTCGGCGGGGCTCCGGCGGCATCTGCATCGCTCAGTTAGCGATGGTGCCATAAGCCCTCATTTGCCAAATGTTAAAAAGTCACAAGTATTCGTTTTGCAATTTTTCATTTAATCGTTTGTGACATTTCTTGCGGGCGGGGCGTGATGTTTTTCACTGGCTTAAAGATGAATCTACCATTTATGAAGTTTTTATTTTCCGAAATGTTAGGGATATTTTGTTCCTTCATTCAAAAGCAGATTGAGCAATAGGTTCTCCCCAAATGACGGCCGCCGGGCGTGGAATAGTTCCTGTCGGAAAATTCCCGGGTTGAAAAAGGGGTGATGGTGCTTTTTTCATCTCTGGGAGGCATTCTCCGAAAAGGCGGTTTTTGATCATAAATCTCTTTAAAAACAGCGTGTTTGTAATATCGCGAAGCGGCTCTGAGGGGCTTTTCGAGAGGTGCCGCGACATAAGGGATATGCTTTTTTTCATTTGAAGGTGTCGGTATTTTTTACACCCGATAATGGTTTGTGATTTTTCACACTCGTAAAAATGGCATATGGATTCCCTAAGACATTGAGAGGAACGAGATTTGTTGTTTTTGACAATTATGTGAGCTGAGGTGGCCTGTAAATTGCAGTTCTGACTGGGATTTTCTCGACGCGCCCCGCCCCGTCGGGGTTGGCGCATTCCAAGGCAGAAAACAGGAGGTTGTTCATGTCCACACTGCGGTACCAAACCAGCATCACTCTTTGCGAAGATACGAGTCAGAACTACGAGCTTTACGATCTGCTCCGGCAGGCCGATCCGAACTATTCCGAAACCGCCCCCTCGCGCATCACGCTCTACGTCCTGCAGGGCAGCACCTGGACTCCGGTCAGCGGCCCCGGCATGTTCACCGCGGTCGATATGGACACCTTCACGGTGGACATGTCCTACCTGCCGAACTTCAACGGCGTTCAGCAGCTGCGCGTGCTCGGCACCGATGCCTCGGGCAACACGTTCAACCTCTATCTGACCGTCAACGTCACGCCGGTCAATGACGCCCCGTCCGGCGCGGACGAAACCGTGGCCGTGGCCAACGGCGACACCTATGTGCTCGGTCTGGCCGACTTCGGCTTCTCCGACCCCGTCGAAAACGACAGCTTCCAGTCTGTCCTGATGACCACCGTGCCCGCCAGCGGCACCCTGTTGCTCAACGGCGTCGCGGTCGTCGCCGGCCAGGAAATCCTGGCTTCCGACATCGATGCCGGCAAACTCAGCTACGTCGCGCCGGCCAACGCCGGCGGCCTGATCGGCTTCGATTTCCAGGTGCGCGATTCCGGCGGCACCGCCGGCTGCGGAGGCAATGACCTCGACCTCACCCCGAACACCATCACTTTCAACGTTCCGTCGCCCTCCACCGCCGTGATCGGCGACCGCGTCTGGGAAGACACCAACGGCAACGGCATTCAGGATGACGGCGAAGCCGGCATCGCCGGCGTGCTCGTCACGCTCAAGGATGCAAGCGGCGCGCCGGTTGCCACCACCACCACCGATGGCAGCGGCAACTATCACTTCACGGTGAATGCCGGCACCTACAGCGTGGCCGTCACCGCCCCGACCGGCTATCGGGCCACCCAGTCCGACATGGGCCCCAGCGACGCCACCGACAGCGACATCGACGACGCCGGCAACAGCCCGCTGGTGACCGTGGCCGCAGGCGAATCCAACAACACCATCGACGCCGGCCTGTTCCGCAGTGCCGAAATCGGCGACCGCGTGTGGCTCGACACCAACGGCAACGGCCAGCAGGACGGCGGCGAAGCCGGCGTCGCGGGCGTCGTCGTGCGCCTCTACAACGCCAACGGCGATCTGGTGGACGGCCCCGTCGCCACCGACACCAACGGCAACTATCTATTTACCGACCTGCGCCCCGGCACCTACAGCGTGCAGTTCGACAAGACCACGCTGCCGGCCGGCTACAGCTTCACCAGCGCCAACGTGGGCAGCGACGTCAGCGACAGCGACGCCAACCCGGCCGACGGCAAGACCGCGCAAACCGTGCTCGACTCCGGCGAATCGGACAAGACCTGGGACGCCGGCCTCGTCGCCAATCCGGGTGCCATCACCGGCACGGTGCTCGAAGACCTCGACCACAACGGCACGGGCGACACCCCGATTGCCGGCGTCACCGTGGTCCTGAAGGACCCGCTCACCAACACGGTGATCCAGACCACCACCACCGACGCCAACGGCAACTACAGCTTCAACGATGTGCCGGTCGGCAACTACGTGGTTGAAGAAAGCAACAAGCCGGGCTTCACCGACGTGAGCGACAGCGACGGCGGCAACCCCAACAGCATCGCCGTCACGGTGACGCCGGGGGCCACCAGCGGCGGCAACATCTTCATCGACGAACGCCTGCCGGGCGCCATCAGCGGCACGGTGCGTGAAGACCTCGACAACAACAACACCGGCGACACCCCGATTGCCGGCGTCACCGTGGTCCTGAAGGGCGCCGACGGCACCCCGATCGCCACCACCACCACCGACGCCAACGGCAACTACAGCTTCACGGGCGTGCCGGCCGGCAGCTACACGGTCGAAGAAAGCAACAAGCCGGGCTACACCGACGTGGGCGACAGCGACGGCGGCAACCCGAACAGCATCGCCGTGGTCCTGCAACCGGGTCAAAGCAGCACCGGCAACGACTTCGTCGACGAACGTCCGGCCACCCTGGGCGACCGGGTGTGGCTCGACACCAACGCCAACGGCGTGCAGGACGCCGGCGAAGCGGGCATTGCCGGGGTCACCGTGGTGCTCAAGAACGCCGACGGCAGCACCGCGCAGACCACCACCACCGACAGCACCGGCGCCTACAGCTTCACCGTGACGCCCGGCACCTACTCGGTGGCCGTGCAAACGCCGAACGGCTACGTCGTCACCGGGCAGAACGCCAGCGGCAACGACGCCACCGACAGCGACGTGAACGCCGCCGGTCAAAGCGGCCAAGTCACCCTGCAGTCCGGTCAGAACAACCCGAACGTCGACGCCGGCCTGTATCAACTGGCCGAACTGGGCGATCACGTGTGGTTCGACACCAACGGCAACGGCCAGCAGGACGGCGGCGAAGCCGGTGTTGCGGGCGTCAAGGTCACCCTGCTCGACGCCTCCGGCAACCCGGTCGGCGCCTCGCTGACCACCGACGCCAACGGCAACTACCTGTTCACCGGCCTCAAGCCCGGCACCTACAGCGTGCAGTTCGACAAGACCACGCTGCCGGCCGGCTACAGCT
>CALMXT010000304.1 GCA_937871125.1 uncultured Zoogloea sp.
CCGCGCCTCCAGCAAGTCGAGTTCGGTCAGCCGGCGGGAGGCCTGCTCCATGGCTTCGAAGACCGGCTCGAAAGCGAGTCCCCGTTCGGTCAGGGCGTATTCCACCTGACGCTGGCGTTCGGAAACAAGCAGCTCGGTCCGGACGACCATCCGTTCTTCTTCGAGTGTGCGCAGCTTGGCGGTGAGAATCTTGGTCGAGATCGATCCCAGGTCGCGGCGCAGATCCCCGAAGCGTCGCGGACCGAAGCGCAGATACCACAGAATTCGCGGCACCCAGGCGCCCGAGACGATGTGCAGGTAGCGCTCGAGCGGGCAATCCGGTGGCGGTGCGGGGCGAACGGGAGCAATCACGGTGATTCTCTCCATTTAAGTGACGGTAGTTACCAATTGGTACCTACTTGTTGGCGAGTTGCGTAGGTTCTTACACTGCTGCCGCCATCGCGAGAAGCGCGCAGGATGGCCCATTTGGGCGGTCGTGCCAAGCTTGTCCGAGGGGCAAGACCAGCCAACTTTTTGCGGAGAACCCCATGCAGCGATCCTTCTATTCCACACTCGTTGGCGCCGCGTTCGCGATGGCGTGTGGCAGTGTCAGTGCGGCCGCGACCGGCCCGACCACCGCCGAACTCAACAACGCCGGCCAGGACGCCGCAAACTGGCTTTACGCGACTCACGACTACAGCGGCCAGCGCTACTCCAAGCTCAACCAGATCAACCGCGGCAATGCCGCCAAGTTGCAGGCCGTGTGCATGTACCGCTCGGCGGATGCCGGTCCGGCCCAGACCAATCCGGTGGTCTACGACGGCGTGATGTATCTCTCCATCGCCCGCTCCATTGTCGCCATCGACGCCGCGACCTGCCGCGAGCGCTGGAAATACACCTGGGAACCCAAGGGCAACGAGCTGTCGCCCACCAACCGGGGCGTGGCGATCAAGGACGGCAAGGTTATCCGTGGCACGGCCGACGGCTATCTGATCGCCGTAAACGCCGACGACGGCAAGCTCGCCTGGAGCCGCTCCATCGCCAGTTCGAAGGGCCAGCAATACCTCAGCATGCCGCCGCTGATCTTCGAAGACATGGTGATCTACGGCCCGGCCGGCGCGGACTTCGGACAAAAGGGCTGGGTCGGCGCGTTCAGTCTGGCCGACGGCAGCGAGCGCTGGCGCCTGCCCTTCATCCCCGATCCGGGTCAGCCGGGCGCGGAGAGCTGGAAGAATCCGGAGGCACTCAAGACCGGCGGCGGCAGCATGTGGACGCCGATCACGCTGGATGCGGCGGCGGGCATCCTGTACGTCGCGGTGGGCAATCCGGCGCCGGATTTCTACGGTGACGCCCGCCTGGGCGACAATCTCTACACCAACTCGCTCCTCGCCGTCGATGTGCATTCGGGCAAGATGCTGTGGTATCACCAAGCCGTTCCGCACGACGTGCGCGACTGGGATCTGACTCACGCCGGCCCGCTGTTCTCGACCACCGCGGCCGGGAAAAAGCGCAACGTGATCGTGGCGAGCGGCAAAGACGGCCTGCTGCGTCTCATCGACCGGGATACCCACGAGGTGCTCTACACGGTGCCCTTCACCACCCAGGAAAACGTGGATGTGCCGCTCACCGTCGAAGGGGTGCGCTCCTGCCCTGGCCTGCTCGGCGGCCAAGAATGGAACGGATCGGCTTACAGCCCGCTCAGCAATACCTTGTTCGTTCCGGCGGTCGATTGGTGCACCACTTTCAAGAAAGCGGCCGACACACCGACTTTCAAACAGGAGGATCACTACTACGGCGGCACTATCGTGATGGACCCGTTCGAGAAAGCACGGGGCTGGCTGACCGCCCTCGATGCCTCCACCGGAAAGACTCGCTGGCGCTACGCTTCCAACACGCCGATGCTCGCCGCGGTGACCGCCACGGCCGGCAACGTGCTGTTTACCGGCGACTTCAACCGCGACTTCCTGACCCTCGACGCGACCAACGGCAAGGTGCTTTACCGCTTCAACACGGGCGGTGAAGTGGCCGGCGGCATCGTCACCTACGCGGTGGGCGGCAAGCAATACGTGGCCGCGGTATCGGGCTACGTCTCGGCCTTCTTCAAGGGCTCCGGCCCGGCCGGCGTTACGGTTTTCGCGCTGCCTTAAGCGGGCGCGGACGGGGTGGTGGCGCTCGTCACCACCCGCTCCACGCCAAGGTGATGCATGAGTTCGCGCAGCAACAGGGCCGCCGCGAAGAAGTGCGGATTGGCGGGGAGCCCTTCGCTCGCCGCGGGGCGGCCCAGGGCGATGGCGGCGAGCCGCTGGAACAGTTGCTCCACCTCGTCCCGGTGCTGGCCGGCGGCGAGCAGATTGAGCCGGGCGGCTTCCGGGCCGCCGAGGGCGAGCACGGTAGTGGCCGGCAAGCGCAGGCTCAGCGCCATGATCGCAGGCTCGATTTCTTCGATCGCCATCTCCAGCTCCAGCGGCGTCGGCGGCGTGTGCCGCAGGTAGCGCCGGGTCAGCGTGGCGATGCCGAAGGGCAGATGGCGCTCGCGGACGGTGCCAGACGCCGCGGTATCGACGATCCGCACGTCGGCGGCGCCAAATTCCACCTGTAACAGCGGTGTCGCCGCGTCGAGGGTGTCGGGCGTCGTTGGGCTTACAGTTTGCAGGCGATGCGCCAGCCAAGCGGCCACCGCCGTCGGCGCGGCGCTGTCGAGTTGGACCACCTGGGCATTGACGTCTTGTTGTCTTAACCGGTCGGCAAGGTCCGCCGCTTCCGGATCGACGCCGATCTGCAGCAAGTCGACGGTGACGCCAGCGGGCATGTGCCCTGGCCGTATCGGCAGCGCTCCGCCCAGGATGACCCCGTGCCTGGCGATCGGTGGATCGACGGCGAGCGAGGCCACTGCCAGGCCTGCGCCAGCACCAATACCGAAGAGCACCGTCCGGGCGGCGTCGAGGCCGGTACGCGCATGCCACTCACCGGCCGCCGCGGCAATGCGGGGCAGTGCCTCGACCGAAGGCGCGACCAGCACCGCCACCGCGGCGGCGGGCTGCTGACGGGCGATTGCTGCGCCGAGGGCGATGAGCGTTTCCGCCGCATCGGTTCCGCTCCGGACAAGCAGAATCAGGCGGTCGGGGTGGGCGGGCTGCTGCAGGACGATGTCTTCGTGCATGGCTTACTCCACGGTTCGGGGTTGCGCTTGGGCTGGCCGATCTAGATCTGTCGTTGGATCAGTCCGATCGGTGGCGCCCAGTCGTCGCCGGGTTTCTTCTTGCGGGTGACCAGGGTGAGCTGGGCCGGGGCGAAGACGTTGGCGTTGTGGGTGACCGGCGTGGTGATCAGGTACTGGGCGCGGGTGGCGCGCAGGAAGCTGCCGACCCGGTCGATGTTGGCGATGTCGAGGTGAGCGAAGGGCTCGTCGATGAACACGAAGCCGCCGGGGCGGGCGTCGTCCATCAGCAGCGCAATGAGCAGGATCAGCGATTTCATCACCTGTTGGCCGCCGGAGGCTTCGCCGTCGTTGAGGCCGACGGCACCTTTGCGGTCGAAGTCGAAGCGCACTTCGAGGCCGGCGGCGGAGAGCCCGCGGTCGTCGTTTTCGAGCACCGGCACCGGGCAGTCCACATCCACGTTGGCGAGCTCGCCGAGGGCGCGCAGGTTCTTGCCGTATTGGCGCACGGTGGCGCGCAGTTTGGCGATGTAGGCGGCGCGGGCTTCGGCGGTGATGTGGCGGGCGGCGTTGCAGTGACGTTCGCGCTCCTGATACTGGCGTTCGCGTTCGGCCACGTCGGCGCGCAGGCGGCCGGCGAGGGTGGGCACGGTGTCGTCGGTGATCCAGTCGCCGTCGGCGAGGCGGTGGCGCAGGCGTTCGAGTTCGGCACGGGCGCCGCGGGCGTCGCCGTATTTGTCGGCGAGCAGGGCGTTCCGCTGGGGATCGCGCCAGTCGGGGTGCATGCCGCGGCGCAGGTGGCGCAGGCGCTGGATGCGGTGGGCCTGTTCGCGGCGACGCGGTGCGGCTTCGTCGATGAATTCGTTCACGCGGCGGGCGAGGCCGGCGATTTCGCGTTTCCAGCGGTCGACTTCGATGTCGATGCCGCGCAGGCGCTGGTCGATCTTGTCCACGTCGCCCTTGGCGTCGCTGCGTGCGGCGATGGCGGCGGTGAGGCGGGTGCGGGCGTCGGGCAGGAGGGCTTCGGCGTGCGCGAAGTCGTCGGCGCGGGCGGACAGCAGTTGGGCGGCTTCGATGCCGTGGAGACGGGCGCGCAGGGCGTCGGCTTCTTCCTTGGCGGCGTCGAGTTCGGGGCGCAGTTTTTGCAGCCGGGCGTCGATGCCGTGCATGTCGGCCTCGCATTGCTTGAGGCGGGCCTT
>CALMXT010000305.1 GCA_937871125.1 uncultured Zoogloea sp.
AGAAGTGAACGTATGATTAAAACGAACGTTTATTTTTATTGAGCCGGCGGCGTGCCTGTGCCGAACGTCGATCCCAACTTCTTTCCCTTACGATCATGCACGACGATACGCCGAAAAATTCTGTCGATACGCGCAGCCGCATTCTCGATGCGGCCGAGGTGCTGTTCATGGAGCATGGTTTCGACGGTACGTCGATGCGCATGATCACGGGCCGGGCCGCGGTGAATCTGGCCGCCGTCAACTATCACTTCGGCTCCAAGGAGTTGTTGATCCAGGAAGTTTTTCGCCGCCGTCTGACAGACCTGAACACGGCGCGGGTGGCCATGCTCGACAAGCTGGAGGCGGAAGCCGGCGATGCGCCGGTCAAGCCGAGTCGCATCGTCGATGCCTTTTTTGGCACGGCCTTGCGCATGGCGGCCGACGTTGACGGCGGTGGCTACAACTTCATGCGTCTGCTGGGGCGCACCTATACCGAGCCCAATGAGTTCGTTCGTCAGTTTCTCGCCGAGGAGTATGCCGAGTGCGTCGAGCGTTTTCTCGCCGCGCTCTATCGGGCGCTGGCCGATGTGGATCGCAAGGAGATCCTGTGGCGCTTCCACTTCATGATGGGGGCGATGTCCTACGCCATCGCCGGCACCGACGCGCTGCAACTCGTCACCGGCAGATTCGACGATGAAGATCCGTCGGGCTTGGCGCCGCGGTTGATGAGCTTTCTTCTTGGCGGTTTGCGGGCGCCGCTGGCCGAAAGCGGAGCAGGGCCGGCGTTCTGAAGATGCCGAACGCACGCGGCGCAAAGACGGCGCCGAGCACGAGGAGATAGCACATGGCTTATTGGTTTCTGGTTTCCCTCCCTCCCCTGGTGGTCGCGCTCGCCTACGGGCGAGCGCCTTTTTTTGCGTGGTACGGGGCGGGCTTGGTCTGGCTGGCGGCACTCGGCTGGCTGGCCGGATGGTCTTCTGTGACGATGACCGCGGAGCTGGCGACGGTCGCCGTGCTCGGTGCGGTGTTTCTGTTGCCCGGGCTGCGACGCGGTCTGGTGACCGCAGGTATCTTCAAGGCCTTTCGCAAGGCGCTGCCGTCCATGTCGCAAACCGAGAAGGACGCGCTTGAAGCCGGCACGGTGTGGTGGGAGGGCGAGCTTTTTGCGGGCAAGCCCGACTGGGCGAAGATGCTGGCCTACCCGGCGCCGAAGCTCACCCCCGAGGAGCAGCGTTTTCTCGATGTGGAAACCGCCGAGTTGTGCCGCCTCACAAAGGATTGGGATTGCACCCAGAAGCAGGACATGCCGGCCGAAGTCTGGCGCTACATGAAGGAGAAAGGCTTCTTCGGGATGATCATCCCCAAGGAGTTCGGCGGTCTGGGTTTTTCGGCTTATGCCCACTCCCAGGTTGTGACCAAACTGTCCACCCGTTCTTCGGCGCCGGCGGTGACGGTGATGGTTCCGAATTCTCTCGGACCGGCCGAACTGCTGCTGCACTACGGAACCCCCGAGCAGAAGCGCCACTATCTGCCGCGTCTGGCTGCCGGCAAGGAGATTCCGGCTTTTGCGCTGACCAGTCCGTGGGCGGGGTCCGACGCCGCGTCTATCCCCGATTCCGGCGTGATCTGCAGGGGCGTGCATCAGGGCCGCGAAGTGCTCGGCATGCGGGTCAGCTTCGACAAGCGTTACATCACGCTGGCGCCGGTGTGCACGGTGTTCGGCCTGGCCTTTCGGCTGTTCGATCCGCAGCATCTGCTCGGCGATGTGGAGGATCTGGGAATCACCTGCGCGCTGGTGCCCCACGACCACCCCGGCGTGAACATCGGTCGTCGCCACCTGCCGCTCAACGCGGTGTGGATGAACGGCCCGATCCGCGGCACCGACGTCTTCATGCCTCTAGAATTCATCATCGGTGGCCCGCAGATGGCCGGGCAGGGCTGGCGGATGTTGATGGAATGCCTCGCCGCGGGCCGTTCGATCTCGCTGCCGGGTTCCAACACCGGCATGCTGAAAATGACCGCTCGCGCCGTCGGCGCCTATTCCCGCGTGCGCTACCAGTTCAAGACCGCCGTGGGCAAGTTCGAGGGCGTCGAGGAGGCGCTGACCCGCATCGGCGCCAACGCCTATCTGTGCGACGCGGCCCGCGTGATGACTGCCGGTGCCATCGACCTTGGCGAGCGGCCGTCGGTGGTGTCCGCGATCGTCAAATATCACGTCACCGAGCGCGCGCGCCAGTCGGTCAATGACGGCATGGACGTCATCGGCGGCAAGGGCATCTGCCTCGGCCCGCAGAACTTCCTCGGCCGCGCCTACCAGCAGGTGCCGGTGGCGATCACCGTCGAAGGCGCCAATATCCTCACCCGCAGCCTGATTCTTTTCGGTCAGGGTGCGATCCGCTGCCATCCCTTCGTGCTCAAGGAGATGGACGCCGCTCGCGCCGGCGCACTGAAGGCCTTCGACACCGCTTTCTGGGGCCATGTCGGCTACACCTTGAGCAACGCCGCCCGCGCGATGGTGATGGGCCTGACCGGCTCGCACTTCGTTTCGGTGCCGTCGGATGTAGCGCCCGAAACCCGCCGTTACTATCAGCAATTGACCCGCTTCTCGGCCGCCTTTGCATTTATCGCCGACCTCTCGATGGGCACGCTCGGCGGTGCGCTCAAACGCAAAGAGAAGCTCTCCGCGCGGCTGGGCGACATCCTCGCGCTGATGTACCTCGCTTCGGCGACGCTCAAGCGCTTCGAGGACGAAGGCCGTCAGGCCGCCGACGCGCCGCTGATGCAATGGGCGATCTGGGATTGCATGTTCAAGATTCAACTCGCCTTTGAAGGCGTCATCGCCAACTTTCCAAGCCGCCTGTTCGCCACGCTGTTGCGGCGGGTTGTGGTCTTTCCCCTCGGCCGGCCGTACTTTGTGCCGTCGGACGATCTCGGCCATCGGGTGGCAAGCCTGCTCATTGCGCCGTCTCCAACCCGCGACCGCCTGACTTCGGATGTCTATCTGCCCACCGACGTGGAAGAGCCGGTCGGCGCACTGGAGGCCGCGCTGCTGGCGACCATCGAGGCCGAGCCCATCGAAGCCAGGCTGCGCAAGGCGCTCAAGTCCGGCAGCTTCAAGCCGGGCCTGATCGTCGGAGGCGGTGTCGATGCGCTCTACGATGTCGCCTTTGCGGCCGGTGCGCTGAGCGGCGACGAATACGCCGTGCTCAAGCGCCGGAGCGAGCTCCGCGACAAGGTCATCCGGGTGGATGATTTTCCCTACGATTTCGGCTTGCGGGCGGCTTTGGCCGATATGGTCGAGCCGCAAGAAGCGGCAGCCTGAGTTTCGACCATGAACCAGCCGATCTACATCATCGACGGTGCGCGGACGCCCTTCCTGAAAGCCCGCAATGCGCCCGGTCCCTTTGCCGCCTCCGACATGGCGACCGCCGCCGGCAGTGCCTTGCTGGCCCGCCAGCGCTTCGCGCCCGATCAACTGGATGAAGTCATTCTCGGCTGCGCCAGTCCGTCGCCGGACGAGGTCAATATCGGTCGCGTGGTGGCGCTGCGCATGGGTTGCGGTATCAAGGTGCAGGGCTGGACGGTGATGCGCAACTGCGCGTCCGGCATGCAGGCGCTCGATTCGGCCATCGCCAACATCCAGCTCGGGCGTTCGCAACTCGTGCTCGCCGGCGGCGTCGACGCACTCTCGCGGGCGCCGCTGCTGTATTCCGACCCGATGGTGCGCTGGTTTGCCGGTTGGATGGGTGCGCGCACGGTTGGCCAGAAACTGGCGATGGTCAAACGCTTCCGCCCCGGCTATCTGGCGCCGGTGATCGGCATCATGAAAGGTCTGACCGATCCCATCGCCGGCCAACTGATGGGCCAGACGGCGGAGAACCTCGCTTTCGAATACGGCATTACCCGAGCCGACATGGACGCCTATGCGGTGGAAAGCCACCGTCGCGTGGCCGCTGCCCAGGACGCCGGCCATTTTGCCGACGAGATCGTGCCGCTGGTCGGTACCGACGGCGCGGTGTTCGCCGCGGACGACGGCTTGCGTCGGGACGCCTCCACGGCGGGCCTTGCCAAGCTCAAGCCCTTCTTCGACAAAAAATACGGCCGCGTGACGCCGGGCAACAGTTCGCAGATCACCGACGGTGCAACGTGGCTGGTGCTGGCGGGCGAAGCTGCCGTCGAACGTTTCGGCCTCGAACCCATCGGCCGCATCGTGGACAGTCAATGGGCCGGGCTGGAGCCCGAACGCATGGGGCTCGGTCCGGTGCATGCCGCCACGCCCATCCTCCAGCGTCACCGGCTGGGCCTGAACGATCTCGACCAATGGGAAATCAACGAAGCCTTTGCCGCGCAAGTCATCGCCTGCCTGCGGGCCTGGCAGGACGACGACTACTGCCGCACGCGGCTTGGCCTGCCCGGCGCGTTGGGCAGGATCGATCCGGCGCGCGTCAACATCGATGGCGGCGCGGTGGCCCTCGGCCATCCGGTCGGGGCGAGCGGAGCGCGCATCGTGCTGCATCTGCTCCAGTCCCTGCGCCGCACCGGCGGTCGGCGCGGCATCGCCGCCATCTGCATCGGCGGCGGGCTGGGCGGTGCAATGATGGTGGAGGCGCTGTGATGAAGATTGCCAACTGGAAACTCGAACGCGACGCGGACGGCATTGTATGGGCGACCCTCGATGTGCCCGGTGCAGCCGCCAACACCCTCGGTTCGGCCGTTCTTGCCGAACTGGGCAGTCTCCTCGATGAACTCGACCGTCAGCCGCCCACCGGGCTGGTGATCCGCTCCGGCAAGGCCGCCGGTTTCATCGCTGGAGCCGATATCGACGAATTCACCCGGATCGATTCCGCGGAGGCCGCCCGCGCGCTGGTGGAGCGGGGCTGGACCGTGTTCGGCCGGCTCGCCGCCGTGAGCTACCCGACGCTGGCGCTGATCCGCGGCCATTGCATGGGCGGCGGGCTGGAGCTGACGCTGGCGTGCCGCTACCGCCTCACGGTGGATGAGCCGGGCACGCGGCTGGCGCTGCCGGAAGTGATGCTCGGCATCTACCCGGCGTGGGGCGGCATGCTGCGTTTGCCGCGCCTGATCGGCCCGGCGGCAGCGCTCGATCTGATGCTCACCGGAAAGGGCGTCGATGCCGCCAAGGCCAAGCGTCTCGGTCTCGCCGACGATTGCGTGCCGGTACGGGTGATGGACGGTGCCTCGCGCGTCCTGCTGCTTTCGGGCCGCGATCCGCGCCGTCTGCCGCTCCTGCAGCGCGTGTTGAACGGTCCGCTGTCCCGCATTGTCGCCGGCAAGGCCAAGAAGCAGGTCGCCACCAAGGTGCGCCTCGAACACTATCCAGCGCCCTACGCGATCATCGACATCTGGGCCAACTACGGCGGTAACGCGCTGGCCGTGCCGGCGGCGTCGTCTTCGTCGCTGGAGGCGATCTTCCGTTCGCCCACTGCCAGGAATCTGGTGCGCGTGTTCTTCCTGCAGGAGCGTCTGAAGGGCTTCGGCAAGGATTGCGACTTCAAGCCGGTGCGCGTGCATGTGATCGGTGCAGGTGTGATGGGCGGCGACATCGCCACCGAATGTGCGCTGCGCGGGATGATCGTCACGCTGCAGGATCAGAGCATCGAGCGCATTGCGCCGGCCATCGCCCGGGCGGCGAAGCGCTTCGAGCGCAAGTTCCGCGGCAAGCGCCGGGAGGCGCGTTTTGCGCTGGACCGATTGATCCCCGATCCGGCCGGCCACGGCGTGGCGCGGGCCGACGTGATCGTCGAAGCGATCTTCGAGAATCTCGACGCCAAGCGGGCGCTGTTTGCCGACATCGAAAAGCGTGCCAAGCCCGATGCGGTGCTCGCTTCCAACACCTCCAGCCTGCGTATCGCCGACATCGCCGTGGCGCTCACGGCTCCGGGCCGGCTGGTCGGCATCCACTTTTTCAACCCGGTGGCGGTGCTGCCGCTGGTGGAGGTGGTGCGCAGCGCGGCCACCGACGACGAGCCCTTCCGCCGTGCCGCCGCTTTTGTGCGCAAGCTCGACAAGCTGCCCTTGCCGGTGAAGGATGAGCCGGGCTTCCTGGTCAATGCGGTGCTTGGTCCTTATATGTACGAAGCTTTGCGCTGCCTCGACGAAGGCATTGCGCCGGAAACCATCGACGCCGCGCTGCTCGCCTTCGGCATGCCGATGGGGCCGGTCGAACTGATGGACACCGTCGGGCTGGATATCGCCGTGGCGGCCGGCAAGACGCTCGCTGGCCCCGGTGCGGTGCTGCCCAAAACGCTGGCCGATCGGGTGGCCGCCGGCCAGTTGGGCAAGAAAAGCGGGCAGGGCTTCTATCGGTGGCAGGACGGGCGGGCACAAAAATCGGCCGCCGCAGCGGTGCCGGACGGACTTGCCGGGCGGATCGTCGCGCCGTTGTTGGCGGCCGCGGCGAATTGCGTCGAAAAAGGGGTGGTCGAAGATGCGGACCTTGCCGACGCAGGGGTTATATTCGGCACCGGCTTTGCGCCATTTACGGGCGGGCCGCTCAACTACTCCCGCGGACTGCCGAAATCGGCAGGCTGAACAGATTCAAGGACCTCTCCATGTGCGATCAACCCACCCAACTCCCACCCGGTAAGATGCCGGTCTTGCGGGTCATGCCGATGCCGGCAGACCTGAACCCCGCGGGCGACGTTTTCGGCGGCTGGGTCATGTCCCAGGTCGATGTGGCCGGCGCCGTGGCCGCCATCAAGCGGACGCGCAGCCGGGTGGCGACGGTGGCGGTGAATTCCTTCGTGTTCAAGCAGCCCATCTCGGTAGGCGACATCGTCAGCTTCTACGCCGAGGTCACGAGGGTCGGCACCAGCTCGATCACGGTCGACGTGGAGGTGTTTGCCGAACGCCATCCCGAACATCCCATCGTTGTCAGGGTGACCGAAGCGGTGCTCACCTATGTGGCGCTCGACGCCAACAACAACAAGCTCAGGATTCCGCCGGAGTAAGTCCGGACATTCGCAGCCGCGAAGCCTCGATGCTTCGCGGTTTCAAAATCGCCGGGGATTCGCGCGGCCCGCGGCTGTGTCAAAACGATAGCGCCCACGTGGAGGAGATACCATGAAGATGAAAACGATCGCACGTCTGATGCCCGTGCTGGCCATCGGCCTCGCAGGCGGCCAAGCCTATGCCGCCGGCTTCCAGTTGCTGGAGCAGAACGCCAGCGGTATCGGCAACGCCTACGCCGGTTCGGCGGCGGTGGCCGAAAACGCCAGCACGATCTTCTACAATCCGGCCGGCATGACGCAGTTGCGGGCACGCGAAGTGTCGGCAGGCGTGTCGGCGGTGCGCCCGACCTTCAAGTTCGACAATCGCGGCACTTCGGCAGGTTTTCTGGATGGCACCGGCAACGGTGGCGATGCGGGGAGCTGGGCCTTCGTTCCCAATGCCTACCTTTCATGGGGGCTGACCAAGGACATCTACCTCGGGCTTGGTCTGGGCGCGCCCTTCGGCCTCGTCACCGAATACGACAACCCGTGGGTCGGCGGTGCCCAGGCGCTGAAGTTCGACATCAAGACCTACAACATCAACCCGAGTCTGGCGTGGCGCATCAACGACAAGATTTCCGTCGGGGGCGGGGTCAGCTACCAGAAGATGGACGTCGAATACGTGCGTCTGGCCGCGGTCGTGTCGCCCGCGCTTGCGTCGACGGTCGTCAAGCTGAATGCCGAAGACTGGGCTTGGGGCTGGAATGTGGGGGCGCTGTTCAGCCCTTCGCAGACGACCAAGATCGGCGTCTCCTACCGCTCCAAGGTCCATCACGACCTGCAGGGCGATCTGAAGTCCGGTGCTTCGGTCGTCGACGCGTCGGCCAAGGTGGTTTTGCCCGACACCTTCATCATGAGCGTTACCCAGACCCTGAACGACCGCTGGGAAATGCTCGGCGATGTCTCGTGGACCGGCTGGAGCAGCATTCCCCAGGTGGACATCATGCGGGCCGTCGGCACCAACCCGGCCCAGACCCTCGATACCCACTTCCGGGACACCTGGCGTTTTGCCCTGGGCAGCAACTACCGCCTGAACGACACCGTCAAGCTCCGGTTCGGCGTCGCCTACGACCAGACGCCGGTGCGCAGCGACCAGCATCGCCTCGTCTCGCTGCCCGACAGTAACCGCACCTGGCTGACCACCGGCGCGCAGATCAAGGTCAATCCAAGCTCTGCCGTCGATCTCGGGGTTGCCTACATCAAGGCCGGTGAATCCCACATCGACAATAATCAATCGCCGCTTCGCGGCTACGTCAAAGGCGTCTACGACGCCCGCGTGTGGATTCTCGGCGCCCAGTATTCGATGGCGTTCTGATGCAGTAATCCCCGCCCGGTGCCGGAGCTGCCGGTACCGGGCACTTTCCCCGGTTTTTTTCATGCCTCGCCTCGACAAGCTTCCCGACGCCAAGACCCGCATTCTCGATGCGGCCGAACGCCTGTTCATGGAACACGGCTATGCCGCCACCTCGGTACGTCTGATCACCGGTGCCGCGGGGGTGCCGGTGGCCTTGGTGAACTACCACTTCGGTTCCAAGCAAGGGCTGATGGAAGCCGTGTACGAGCGTGCGCTGGGCAGCCGGGGCGGTAGCCGGGTGAGTTTCCTGGACAAGCTGGAGGCGGAGGCGGGCGGCAAACCCATCGCCGTCGATGTGCTGGTGGACGCGTTTTTGTCCTCGGCGCTGCGCCTTACCCGCAAGGACAGCATTTCCGGCGAGGTCTTCAAGCAGCTCATCGGGCGGGCGTTCTACGAGCCCGGTCCGGGCACCGAAACTTTCTTCCCGGACGAATACCGTGAGGCGGTGGATCGCTACCGCCAGGCCTTCATGCGCACGCTGCCTGGGCTCAGTCAGGACGACGTGGTGTGGCGTATGTATTTCTTTGTCGGCATCGTCGCCTACGCGATGGCCGGAAAGGATGTGATGCGGATGACCGATACCTATTCCCTCGCCGATGCGGGCAAGCCGGAATGCATCATGGCGCGCCTGAAACCCTTTGTGGTTGCCGGTTTTCAGGCTCCGCCGGGGGCCGTTCCGGTGGTGCCGACGATTACCTGAATTTTTTGCTTGTTGCACTTAAGGCCATGATTGCGCTAAGATTTGAACAGTTGTTCAAATTTTTTCGACAGTCTGTTCCTGAGCAGACCGTCGATCAGCAACCGACTCGTAACCGATAACAATGGCCCGCGTCCGGGCCGCGTCAGAAGGAGGAGCATGTGAGCAGACTGATCATTCGCAAGGTGGCGGTGCTGGGTGCCGGAGTAATGGGCGCCCAGATCGCAGCCCACTGCGCCAACGCCGGCGTGCCGGTCATCCTTTTCGACCTTCCTGCCAAGGAAGGCGATCCCAACGGCATTGCCAGGAAGGCCGTCGACGGGCTCAAGAAACTCGATCCGGCGCCCCTCGCCACCAAGGACCGGGCCCAGTTCATCGATGTCGCCAATTACGGCGCCGACCTCGACAAGCTGCGCGACTGCGACCTCATCATCGAAGCCATCGCCGAAAAGATGGAATGGAAGCTCGATCTCTACGCCAAGGTCGGCCCGTACATCCGCTCGGACGCGATCTTCGCCTCCAACACCTCGGGCCTGTCGATCAACGCCCTCGACCAAGGCCTGCCCGAGTCGATGCGCGACCGCTTCTGCGGCATCCACTTCTTCAACCCGCCGCGTTACATGTCGCTGGTCGAGCTGATCCCGACGACCCGCACCCAGCCGGCGATGATCGACGCGCT
>CALMXT010000306.1 GCA_937871125.1 uncultured Zoogloea sp.
TCAAGCTGTCTGCCATCGCCATTGCCGTAAGTAGTGCTCTCGTTCTGACCGCCTGCGGTGGCGGCGGTGGCGGAGGAAGTACCGCCACCCCGTCAAGCGTCATCTCCGGCACCGCCGCGGCCGGCGCGCCGATCATCGGCAAGGTCACCGTCAAGGACAGCCTCGGCGCCCAGAAAACCGTCGATATCGGCCTCGACGGCAGCTACAGCGTCGATGTCGCCGGAATGACCGCGCCCTTCCTGTTCCGCGCCGCAGGCACCGTCGGCGGGCGCGACGTGGCCCTCGTCTCGGCCGCCACCAGTGCCGACGTGGGCAACACGATCAACATCACGCCCTTCACCGACCTGATCGTGGCCAACATCGCCGGGGTGGCCGCCGAACAATATTTCGCCAGCAACAACCCGAACGCCGCCACCCTCACCCCCGCCGAACTGAGCGCCGCCACCACCACGCTCACCGAGCGCCTCAAGCCGGTGCTCACCGCCATGGGCGTCGCCAGTTCCTTCGATCTGCTGCACACCGCCTTCAAGGCCGACCGCAGCGGCCTCGACGCGGTCATGGACGTGGTCAAAGTCACCGTCGACCCCGCCACCGCCCAGGCCACCATCAAAAACCTGATCACCCAGGCGGAAATCACCGACAACCTGGCCTCCAAGACCGATGCCGGCGCCCTGCCCGCGCCCAGCAGCACCGAAGAAACCGCCCTGAAGGCCGCCGTCACCGATCTCGGGCAGATCGACGCCGCCTTCAAGCTCATCAACAGCTACTTCACCACGGGCATTCCCAGCGGAACCGCCCTGACCAACCTGCGCGCCCTGTTCGACCCGGAATTTCTCGATTACGGTCAGAACCTCGACCAGCTCATGAGCACCGACGGCATTCTCAACCCCGAAAACGTCGGCATCGTCCTGTCCAATCCCGTCATTCTCAAACGCTCCGACGACGGCAAGGTCATGTGGGTGCGTTATCGCTACAAGAACGCCAACGCCGGCGAAGACGGCTCCGACGTGATGGCCTTCCGCAAGAACACCGCCGGACAATGGCTCGCCCTCGGCAATCGCCAGCTCGGCGACACTTCGATCGTGTCCGTCAACTCGCGCTACCTCTCGAACAACCAGTACATCTACCAACGCAACATCGAGTTCTGGATCGACGACAAGACCAATAACAATGTGCAATACGTCAACATCACCGGCCCGGGCCTGACCGACAGCACCACGGTCGGCGACCGCACGATCAACGGCATCGTCCTGAAGCGCAGCACCAGCGCCCCTGCCTCGCCCTTCGTCCTGCTCAACAAGAACGGGACAACCCAGAACGGATCGTGGATTCCGCTTTGCGAAGACCGGCAGCTCAACCTCAACATCGACTTCTGCATCGACGGCACCCGGCTCGGCACCGACAACGAATACACGGTCACCTATTACAACGCCAACGGCGACAAACTGACCGATCCGCTGGGCGAAGACACCAAGATCGTCGTTCCCCGTCCGCCGGTTTCCAACGCCGAAGCCGAAGCCAACGCCAGCAAGTGGTTTGCCACCTTCACCGCATTCGCGCCGGCCACTTACGCCCAGATCGTGAAGAACAGCAGCATCGTCTACGCCTGGACGCTGCCGAGCGATGCCGCCTACGTTCCCAGCCACATCGGCTTCGCGACAAACGACACCTCCTTCAACCTGGATGTGAAGCCCACCGACACCACCCGGACAATTGGCACCTGGAACGCCGACACCTCCCCCAACGGCGCCAACGTCTGGATTCACGTCAAAGGGCCCTACGAGCGGCGCTACGTCACCAGCATCAACTATCCGGGCCTGTAAGCCACGCCCCGCCCAGGCCATCGCCGCCCTGCCCAGCAGGGCGGTTTTCATTTGTGCCGGCACTCCGTTGGCCTTCTTGACACCCATCAATGAACCGCCAGCCGCTGCAACCTACTGTGACGGCGTTGCCCGAAGGAGTTCGTGATGGATCGCTCGCTGTTGCTCCACGTCGCCGTGCTGCTCGGCCTCACCGCCATCGCGGTGGGCACCGCCCAATCCGCCGAAGCGCCCCAGCCCGAGCCCGCGCGCCAGAAGGCGCTGGTGCACATGGTTCGTCAGGATTGCGGCTCCTGCCACGGCATGCGCCTGACCGGCGGACTCGGCCCGGCCCTCACCCCCGAGCGGCTCGCCGCCTGGCCGGACGACTCCCTCGTCGCCACCATCATCCACGGCCGTCCCGGTACCGCCATGCCCGGTTGGGCGCGCTTCCTGAACGAATCCGAAGCCGGCTGGATCGTCGCCCGCCTCAAACACGGCTTCCCGCCCCTCGACTGACCATGCGCCTCGCTGCCCTGCTCCCCGCCCTCGCCCTCGGCCTTGCCGCCTGCGCCAGCACGCCCCCCGACGCCGTGCGCGGCAGCGGCGATCTCGGCGTCGTCATCGAACGCGCCGCCGGCCGCGTGCAGATCGTCGAACACAGCCACGACAGCCGCCTCGGCACCGTCGCCGGCCTCGGCGACCTCTCCCACGCCCACGTCGCCTTCTCCCGCGACGGGCGTTACGCCTATGTCTTCGGGCGCGACGGCGGCCTCACCAAGGTCGATCTGCTCACTCGCCGCATCGCCCGGCGCATCGTCCAGGCCGGCAACTCCATCGGCGGCTCCGTCTCCCAGGACGGCAAACTGGTCGTCGCCCAGAACTACGAACCCGGCGGCATCAAGGCCTTCGACGCCGACACCCTCGAACTGCTCGCCGACGTGCCGGCCGAATACGCCCCCGGCAAGTTCTCCCGCGTCGTCGGGCTCGCCGACGTGCCCGGCCAGCGCTTTGTCTATGCCCTCTTCGACGCCGACGAAATCCGCGTCACCGATTTCTCCGATCCCCGCAAGCCCGTCACCACCCGCTACCCGGCCGGCAAACAGCCCTACGACGGCCTCGTCACCCCCGACGGCCGCTACTTCCTGGCCGGCCTCTTCGGCGAAGACGGCGTCTCGCTGCTCGACCTCTGGAAACCCGAAGCCGGCGTCCGCAAGATCCTCTCCGGCTACGGCCGCGGCGAAGAAAAGCTGCCGGTCTTCAAGATGCCCCACCTGCGCGGCTGGTCGCTGGCGGCCGGACAAGTCTGGCTGCCCGCCGTCGGCCACCACGAAGTGCTCATCGCCGATGCCGGCAGCTGGGCCGAAACCGGCCGCATCCCGGTCAAAGGCCAGCCGGTGTTCGTCATGGCCCGCCCCGACGGCCGTCAGGTGTGGGTGAACTTCGCCTTTCCGGACAACGAATGGGTGCAAGTCATCGACACCGTCGAAAGGCGCGTGGTGCACACCTTCAGCCCCGGCAAAGCGGTGCTGCACATGGAATTCACCCCCCGCGGCGAACACGTCTGGCTCTCGTCCCGCGACAGCAACCGGGTCAGCATCGTCGACACCGCCACCTTCGCCGTCATCAAGGAACTCCCCGCCGACGCCCCCTCGGGCATTTTCTTCACCGCACGCGCCCAGCGGATCGGCTTCTGAAATGATCGCCGCCGACACCCTCGACTTTCGCCTGCTCAACGATTTCCAGCGCGGCTTTCCGCTGCTCGCCGAACCCTGGGCCGCGCTCGGCGAACAGCTCGGCTGCAGCGCCGACGCCGTGCTCGCCCGTCTCGCCGCGCTGCAGGCCGAAGCCAAGATCAGCCGCGTCGGGCCGGTGTTCGCGCCCAACCGCATCGGCGCCAGCACCCTCGCCGCCATGGCCGTGCCGGTGGCCGATCTGCCCCGCGTCGCCGCCCTCGTCAGCGCCTTCGCCGGCGTCAATCACAACTACCGGCGCGAGCACCGCTACAACCTGTGGTTCGTCGCCAGCGCCGCCGACGACAGCGCGCTCGCCCTGCTCCTCGACGCCATCGGCGACGCCACCGGCTGCCCGCCCATCGCCCTGCCGCTGCTCGAAGAATTCCACATCGATCTCGGCTTCGACCTCGCCAATGGCCGCCGCACCCGCCACGTCGTCGGCCCGGCGATGCCCCGCCGCCAACTCGCAGCCGCCGACTGGCGCCTCATCGACGCCCTCCACGACGGCCTGCCGTGGCTCGCCCGCCCCTATCGCGCCATCGGCGAAGCCTGCGGACGGAGCGAAGCCGACGTGATCGCCACCCTCGCCGGCTGGCTCGCCGACGGCACCCTGCGCCGCTTCGGCGTTGTCGTGCGCCACCGGGAACTCGGCTACCGGGCCAACGCCATGTGCGTCTGGGCGGTACCGGACGACGCGGTCAGCCGCCTCGGCCACACCCTCGCCGGCCACGACGGCGTCAGCCTCTGCTACCGCCGCCGCACGCCCGGCCCCGCCTGGCCCTACAACCTGTTCTGCATGATCCACGGCCAGTCCCGTGCCGCCGTGGAAGCCCGCCGCGCCGAGCTTGCCGCCAGCGTCGGCCTCGACGCCTTCCCGAGCGCCGTGCTCTTCTCCACCGACTGCTACAAGCAATGCGGCGCCCGCTACCGCGCCCCGCTGCCCGCCCCGCACGATGGCCAAGCGGGCTTCGCCGCATGAGCGCCCGCACCGCTCCGGCCAGCCTCGACGAACTCGACCGTCGCATCGTCAACGCCGTGCAAGGCGGCTTTCCCATCGTGGACGAACCCTACCGGGAAGTCGCCGAAAGCCTCGGCACCACCGAAGCCGACCTCCTGGCCCGGCTCAAACGCATGCTCGACGCCCGCGTGCTGACCCGCTTCGGCCCGATGTTCCAGATCGAACGCCTGGGCGGGCGCTTCGTGCTGGCCGCGCTGGCCGCGCCGGAAGAACGCTTTGCCGAAGTCGCCGAACGCGTCAACGCGCTGCCTGAAGTCGCCCACAACTACCGCCGGGAACACCGCCTCAACATGTGGTTCGTCCTCGCCACCGAAACCCCCGACGGCATCGAAAAAGCCATCCGCCGCATCGAAGCCGACACCGGCCTGAAGGTTTTCGCCTTTCCCAAACTGCGGGAATTCTTCGTGGATATGAGGCTGAAGGCATGAGCGCCGCCCCCGACGAACTCGACCGCCGCCTGATCATCGCCACCCAGGCCGGCCTGCCGCTGGTGCCGCGGCCTTACGACCTGCTTGCCGAACAACTCGGCGTCGGCGCCGACGTGGTCAAGGCACGCCTCGCCGCAATGCTCGAATCCGGCCGCATCCGCCGCATCGGCGCGGTGCCCAACCACTACGCCCTCGGCTACACCGCCAACGGCATGTCGGTGTGGGACGTGGACGACGCCCGCATCGCCG
>CALMXT010000307.1 GCA_937871125.1 uncultured Zoogloea sp.
CGAGGTCGACGAATGCGCCGTAGTCGGTGATGTTCTTGACGATACCCTTGACGACAGTGCCTTCCTTGAGGGTTTCGAGGAGCTTCTGACGCTCTTCGCCCATGGAGGCTTCCAGCACCGCACGACGGGACACGACCACGTTGTTGCGCTTGCGGTCGAGCTTGATGACGCGGAATTCGAATTCCTTGCCTTCGAACGGGGTGGTGTCCTTGACCGGACGCATATCCACCAGCGAACCCGGCAGGAAGGCGCGGATGCCATTGACCATCACCGTCAGGCCGCCCTTGACCTTGCCGGTAATCATGCCCTTGACGAGGATTGCGTCGTTGAGCGCCTTGTCGAGATCGTTCCAGGCGGCAATGCGCTTGGCCTTGTCGCGGGACAGACGGGTTTCACCGTAGCCGTCTTCGAGCTGCTCGATGGCAACCTGAACGTAGTCGCCGATATCGACGGTCAGCTCGCCGCGGTCGCCGCGGAACTCTTCGAGGGGAATGTAGCTTTCGGACTTGAGGCCGGCATTGACGACTACAAAGTTTTGGTCGATCCGCACGACTTCGGCGGTGATCACCTCACCGGCGCGCATCTCCTGACGGCTGAGGGATTCCTCAAACAGGGCGGCAAAACTTTCCTCGAAGGAAACTGGGGTGGCAGTGGACATATGGAAAAAAGAACCTTACAACCGTCGCGAAACGGCTCCTAGTTGAAAAACCCTCCGCGCCCGGGCGGGCTGCGAAAGACGTCAATTGCGAAGAACCGCAGCCTTCCCGATGATGAAATCGACCGCCTGCTGAATCGTCATTTCGGATGTATCGAGTAGCGCTGCGTCTTCGCTTCTTTTCAAGGGGGCAACGGCGCGCCGGGAATCCCGGTCGTCACGTTCACGCAAATCCTTTAGAAGATCGTCCATGTTAGCAGCCATCCCTTTATCGATCAACTGCTTATAACGTCTTTCGGCACGTGCCTCGACCGAAGCCGTGAGGAATATCTTGACCGGCGCATCCGGGAAGATGACCGATCCGATATCGCGCCCCTCGGCAACCAGTCCGCGCCCTTGCCGATAGGCACGTTGACGCCAAAACAGGGCGTCCCGCACGGCCGGCAGCACCGCGACTTTCGAAGCACCGACCGAGCACGCCTCGCTGCGGATGGCCTCGGTCACGTCGGCTTCGTCGAGCATGACGCGCTCGCCCTCGAAACGGGCAGGCAGAGCGCTTGCAATCTCCGCGAGGGCGGCTTCGTCGTCGAGCGCGATTCCCTTGCGCAGGCCGGCCAGCGCAACGAGGCGATACAAGGAGCCGCTGTCCAGATGCTCGAAGCCCAGGACCGCCGCCACACGCGAACCGACGGTTCCCTTGCCGGAGGCAGAAGGTCCGTCGATGGCGACGACCGGCACCGGGGTGGCGATCCCGGCGAAGGTGGCGAAGTATTCGGGGAAGGTCTTGTCGACACACTTCGGATCGTTGATGCGCACGTAGGGACCGCCCAAGGTTGCCAAAGAGAAACACATGGCGACCCGGTGGTCTTCGTAGGTATCGATGACGGCCGAATCGAGCCTTGGCGGCGGCGTCACGGTAAGACTTTCCGGATATTCGTCGACCGTCGCGCCGAGCTTGCGCAGTTCGGTGGCCATGGCCGCGATGCGATCGGTTTCCTTGACCCGCCAGCTGCCGATGTTGCGCAAGGTACTTGGACCGTCGGCGAAGAGCGCCGCCACGGCAAGAGTCATCGCCGCATCGGGAATATGGTTGAGATCGAGGTCGAAGGCCTTGAGTCCGCCGGAAGCGGGCGCGCGGGCTTCGATCCAGTCGTCGCCCCAGGTGATTTGTGCGCCCATCGCCTCCAGGGCGTCGGCGAACTTCACGTCACCCTGAATGCTCCGTCTGCCGACCCCGACAACCCGCACCGGACCGCCTCCAAGAGCGCCGGCGGCAAGGAAATAGCTGGCCGTGGAGGCATCGCCTTCGACCGCGATGCGCCCAGGCGACACGTAGCGCTGGCCGGCCGGCACAACGAAGCGGCTCCAGCCTTCGCGCTGCACGATGACGCCGAAACGCTCCATGAGGTTGAGGGTGATCTCGACATAGGGGCGGCTGATCAGCTCTCCTTCGACCTCGATGACCAATGGCTTGCTGCGGGCAACCAACGGTGCCGCCTGCAGCAGACCGGTGAGAAACTGGCTCGACACATTGCCGCGCACGCTGATCCGCTCCGCCCCGAGCAAGGCCGGCTTGAGGGCCAGCGGCGGATAACCTTCCTTCCCGAGCCACTCAACGCTGGCACCGAGCTGCTTCAGACCGTCGACGAGATCGCCGATGGGCCGCTCATGCATGCGCGGCACGCCCGCAAGGCGTACCGCGGCAAGCGGGTTGTCGGAATCGGACAGACTGGTGACGATGGCCGGCACCAGCGTGCGGATGCTGAGACCGGAGTTGCCGACAAAGATATCGGCGTCGAGCTTGGGAAAACGTCCGCCACAGCCACTCACCCGTAGCGCCGCACCCTCCGTCGCGACCTCGACGCCAAGGGCCAGGATCGCCTGCTTCATGACGCGGGTATCGTCCGATTCAAGCAGCGCCTCGATGACGGTATCGCCTTCGGCGAGGGCCGCAAGCAACAGCACACGATTGGAAATACTCTTGGAGCCTGGCAGACGCACCGTTCCGGCGGCCTTCCGCATGGGCGGCAGATCGATGAATTCCATTAATAATCCCTAGTTCAAAGCAGCAATGAACCACCGGAGCGACGGGCCCGGCGACACGGTGCAGATTGGCTCAAGCGGACCCACGGCGATTCACTCGCCGGAAGGCACTGACGGAAATGCCTTGTCGGCCCACTCGTTGCGGGCACGGCTGGCTTCGTCGAAAACGGCTTCGAGCGCCGGTCCGTCGCCCGCCACGAGGAGCGCACGCAGATAGGCAAGCTCGGAAAGATAGGCGTCCAGTTCGGCCAGGATCGAATGCCGATTGGCGACGCAGATGTCACGCCACATTTCCGGGTGGCTGCCCGCCACACGGGTGAAATCGCGAAATCCGCCTGCCGCGTAGCTGAAAAGCTGCTCGGCATTGGCCCGGCCGGCCAAATCGTGGACAAGACCGAAGGCCAGCAGATGGGGCATGTGACTCACTGCAGCGAAGACCCGATCGTGTTCCTGAGGGCTCATTTCGTGGAGCACCGCTCCGCAGGCCGCCCACATTTCACGCACCCTGGCGACAGCCTCCGGCCGGTTCTCCGGCAAGGGCGTGACCACTACCTTGCGGCCTTTGTACAGATCGGCACGCGCGGCCGTCGGCCCGCTTTTTTCGGCGCCGGCAATCGGATGGGCCGGCACGACGTTGGCCAGCTGCGCACCAAGGTGGCGGTAGATGGCCTCGATCACGTCGCGCTTGGTGCTGCCCGCATCGGTAACGATGGTGTCCGGTCCGAGATGGGGCGCGATCGCCGCGGCCACCGCATCCATCTGCCCGACCGGCATGGCAAGGAGAACCACTTCGGCGCCCTCGAGGGCGAGCGCCCAATCGGTGCAGACTTCGTCGATCAGGCCGAGTTGTTGCGCCGTGGCCAGCGGCTCGGGACGCCGCCCGATGCCCACGATGCGATTGACCAAACCCGCTTTTCGCAACGCCAGGGCGAAGGAGCCGCCGATCAGGCCGACCCCGCAGATGACCAGTTTGTCGATCTTTTTCACGCCCGGCACCACTCAGACCAGCGCGTCGGGGAGCGCTTCGAGGAAGCGTGCGTTCTCGCTCTCGAGACCGATCGAGACACGCAGCCACTCGGGCATGCCATAGCCGGCGATAGGCCGCACGATGACGCCCTGCCGCAACAGGCGCTGATTGACGCCGGCGCCGTCGCCCACCTTGAAGGTGACGAAGTTGCCCGCCGACGGAATCCAGTCCAGGCCCAGACGCTGGAAGCCGTCGGTGAGCTGCTTCATACCGGCCTGGTTGAGTTCATAGCTGCGCTGCAGGAATACGTCGTCGAACAGGGCAGCCGCAGCCGCGGCCAGCCCCACGCTACAGACGTTGAAAGGCTGGCGCACCCGGTTCAGCAAGTCGATGACTTCCGGACTGCCGAGGCCATATCCCACCCGCAGGCCGGCAAGGCCATAAGCCTTCGAGAAAGTGCGACTGACCAGCAGATTGGGAAAGCGCTCGATCCATGCAATGGCATCGTAACGCTGAGCGGGCGCGAGGTATTCGGTGTAGGCCTCGTCGAGCACCACCAGCACCTGCTCCGGCACGCGCTCCAAAAAGGCCTCGAGCTCGTCGCCGGACAGGAAGGTGCCGGTCGGGTTGTTCGGGTTCG
This sequence comes from uncultured Zoogloea sp., assembly GCA_937871125.1. Lineage (GTDB taxonomy): Bacteria > Pseudomonadota > Gammaproteobacteria > Burkholderiales > Rhodocyclaceae > Zoogloea. The sequence goes on from CALMXT010000307.1 coordinate 4,306, forward strand.
CGATAAAGACAACCCGCGTGGCCGGGGTGATCGCAGCCAGCATCGCATCCAGATCGTGGCCGAAGTTCCTGGCCGGCACTTCGATGCCGCGGGCTCCGGCGGCCTGGGTCGCCAGCGCGTAGACGGCGAAAGCATGCTGAGCGAAGACCGCCTCGCAATCCGGCCCGAGAAGCGCGCCGGCAACCATTTCGAGGATGTCGTTGGAGCCGTTTCCGAGAACGATCCGGTCCATCTTCAAACCGTAGCGGCGGCACAAGGCGTCCTTCAGCTCGAAGCCGTTGCCGTCCGGATAGCGGGCGATATCGGCGAGCGCCGCCTGCATCGCGGCACGGGTTTTCTCGCCGACGCCAAGCGGGTTTTCGTTGGAGGCCAGCTTGACGATGGATTCCTCCGCCAGCCCCATCTCACGGGCCAGTTCGGAAATCGGCTTGCCAGGCTGATAGGGCGAGATCGCCCGGATATGGGCAGGCGCCAGATCACACAAACGCATCGGGAACTCCAGGAATAATCAGTACACAGCCTGGGGATAGGAACCCAGGATTTTCAGGAAAGCGGCGCGGGGAGCCAGTGCGTCGAGTGCGGCCTTGACGGCCGGATCGTCCCGATGGCCTTCGATGTCCACGTAGAAGACGTATTCCCACAAGGCCGCGCGGGCCGGACGGGATTCCAGCCGGTCCATGGACACGCCGGCGTCGGCGAAAGGCGCCAGCAACTCATGGACCGCACCGGGGCGGTTGGCCGCCGACATGATCAGCGAGGTCTTGTCGGCGCCGGTGCGCCCCGAATCGTGACGCCCGATGACCACAAAACGGGTCGTGTTGTTGGGCTCGTCCTCGATGCTTTCGACAAGGCGCGGGAGGTCGTAGCGCTCCGACGCGGCCACCCCGGCAATCGCCGCCGCGCCGGGTTCGATGGACGCCAGCCGCGCAGCCTCGGCGTTGCTGCCGACGGAGACCCGTGGCACGCCCGGCAGCGAGCGGTTCAGCCACTCATGGCACTGGGCCAGCGACTGGGCGTGGGAATACACCTTGCGGATGCCGGCGAGACTGGTCTCGTTGGTCATCAGATGCTGGTGGATGCGCAGCACGACCTCGCCGCAGATCTTGAGCGAAGTCCCGAAGAGCAGATCGAGCGTGCGGCCGACTGCGCCTTCGGTGGAGTTTTCAACCGGCACCACGCCATATTGCGCGTGGCCGGCTTCGACCTCGCGAAACACGTCGTCGATGGAGCCCTGCGGTGCAAGGCGCGCGGCATGACCGAAGTGCTTGACCGCCGCGCTTTCGGAAAAGGTGCCCAGCGGGCCGAGAAAGGCGACGCCCAGCGGGTTTTCGAGCGACAGGCAGGCCGACATCACTTCCCGGAAGAAGAAGGTGACGCTCTCGTCCGGCAGCGGGCCGGCATTCAGGTTCTGGACGCGGCGCAGCACCTGGGCTTCCCGTTCCGGGCGGTAAACCTGCCCGGCCTCGCCGTAGCGGTCCTTGATTTCGCCCACGTGCTGGGCGCATTTGGCCCGTTCGTTGAGCAGCACCAGCAGCTGTGCATCGATGGCGTCGATCTGGTCGCGGACCGCGCCCAGCTCCTGCAACATCTCCTCGTTCATGCCTTCTCCTGAAATTGCGCCGCTCACGCCCTGCGCGCGGCGAAATCCTGCATCAGTTCAACCAAGGCCGCCACGCCTTCGAGCGTCATGGCGTTATAGATCGACGCCCGCATGCCGCCCACGGACTTGTGCCCCTTGAGGCCGACAAGCTGCCGTTCGGCCGTTGCCGCCAGAAAGTCGGCATCCAGCGCCGGATCGGCCAGGGTGAAAGGCACGTTCATGCGCGAACGGCAGGCCGGCGCCACCGGATTGCGGTAAAAGCCGGCGCTGGCTTCGATGGCATCGTAGAGCAAGCGCGCCTTGGCGACGTTGAGCGCTTCGACCGCCGCGAGACCGCCCTGTGCCTTGAGATGCTTGAAGATCAGCCCGGCCAGATAGATGCCGAAAGTCGGCGGCGTGTTGAGCATCGAGCCGTGCTCGGCCATGACCGCGAAGTCCATGACGGTCGGCGTAGTCGGCGCAGCCTTGCCGAGAAGATCGTCGCGCACGATAACGATCACCAGCCCGGCCGGACCGATGTTCTTCTGGGCTCCGGCATAGATCAGGCCGTAGCGCGACACGTCCATCGGGCGCGACAGGATGTGGGAACTCATGTCGGCGACCAGCGGCACACCGGCCGGCACATCGGGCAGATCAAACATCTCGACACCGTGGATGGTCTCGTTGGTGCAGATGTGGACGTAGGCCGCCTGCGGATCGAATTCAAGTCCAGTGGGCAGGCCGGTGAAGTTGCCGGCTTCGGTGGTGGCGGCCAGACGGACACGGCCGATGCGCTGGGCTTCCTTGTAGGCCTTCTTGGACCACGAACCGGTGACCACGTAGTCGGCCGAGCGACCGTCCAACAGGTTCATCGGAATCTGCGCGAACTGCTGCGTTGCCCCACCTTGCAGGAAAAGCACCTTGTAGTTGGACGGAATGCCCATCAACTCGCGCAGATCGGCTTCCGCTTCCTCGATGACCCCGGAAAAATCCTTACCCCGGTGGCTCATCTCCATGATGCTCATGCCGCGACCGTGCCAGTCGAGCAGTTCGTCGCGGGCTTGCTCCAGCACCGCGGTCGGCAATACGGCCGGTCCGGCCGAGAAATTGAAAATACGCATCGTTTCAATCCTTCCGTCAGATCAGGCTTCGGGCGCGGCGCCTTCGCCGCCTATATCGACACCGGCGTCGTGCTCTTCCTCTTCGCTTTCGAGAATCTTCTGCACGCCCGACAGCGCCGTACCTTCATCCACCGAGATCAGCGTGACGCCCTGGGTGGCACGGCCCATTTCGCGAATCTCGGAAACCCGCGTGCGCACCAGCACGCCACCGGTGGTGATGAGCATGAGCTGATCCTTTTCGGTGACCAGTGTGGCGGCCACCACCTTGCCGTTGCGGTCGGAGGTCTGGATCGCGATCATGCCCTTGGTGCCACGGCCGTGGCGGGTGTATTCGGCAATCGGCGTGCGCTTGCCGAAACCGTTTTCGGTGGCGGTAAGCACGCTCTGCTCCTCATCCGCGGCCACCAGCATCGCAATCACGGTCTGACCGTCTTCAAGCATCATGCCGCGCACGCCGCGGGCCTGACGGCCCATCGGACGCACGTCGTTCTCGCTGAAACGCACGGCCTTGCCGGCATCGGAGAACATCATCACGTCGTGCTTGCCATCGGTGATCGCGACGCCGACGAGGTAATCGCCGTCGTCGAGGCCGACGGCAATGATGCCGGCCTTGCGCGGGTTGGAGAAATCGGTCAGCGGCGTTTTCTTGACCGTACCCTGGGCGGTGGCCATGAAGATGAAGTGGCCTTCGTCGAATTCCTTGACCGGCAGCACCGCGGTGATCTTTTCGCCTTCGAGCAACGGGAAGAGATTGACGATCGGCTTGCCGCGGGAGTTGCGGGTGCCTTCCGGCACTTCATATACCTTGAGCCAGTACAGCCTGCCGCGGTTGGAGAAGCACAGGATGTAGTCGTGGGTGTTGGCCACGAAGAGCTGATCGACGAAATCGTCTTCCTTCACCGCCGCCGCCTGCTTGCCGCGTCCGCCGCGGCGCTGGGCGCGGTAGTCGGTGAGCGGCTGACGCTTGAAGTAACCGGTATGGGACAGGGTCACGACCATGTCCTGCGGCGCGATCAGGTCTTCGATGTTGATGTCGGCGGTGTTCATCACCACCTCGGAACGCCGCGGGTCGCCAAACTGCTGTTTGATCAGCGAAAGTTCATCGCCGATGATCGCGGTGATGCGTTCGGGCCGCGCCAGGATGTCGAGCAGGTCGGCGATGGTGGCCATCACGTCCTTGTATTCGGCGACGATCTTGTCCTGCTCGAGACCGGTCAGGCGCTGCAGGCGCAACTCGAGGATGGCCTGGGCCTGGGCGTCGGAGAGACGATAGCCCTGCTCCGACAGGCCGAACTCCGGCGCCAGACCTTCGGGACGGAAGCTGTCGGCCGCAGCGCGAAGCAGCATCTCCTCCACCAGCGCCGAGCGCCACTGGCGCGCCATGAGGGATTTCTTGGCTTCCGGCGGGGTCGGCGCGGCTTTGATCAGGGCGATGATCTCGTCCACATTGGACAGCGCAACCGCCAGACCTTCGAGGATGTGACCGCGCTCGCGGGCCTTGCGCAATTCGAAAACGGTGCGGCGGGTCACCACCTCGCGCCGATGGGCGAGGAAGCAATCGAGCATCTGGAGCAGGTTGAGCAAACGCGGGCGGCCATCCACCAACGCCACCATGTTCATGCCGAAGGTGTCCTGGAGTTGGGTCTGCTTGAACAGGTTGTTCAGCACCACGTCGGGCATTTCGTTGCGCTTGAGCTCGAGCACCATGCGCATGCCGGATTTGTCCGACTCGTCGCGGATGTCGCTGATGCCTTCGATCTTCTTTTCGTTGACCAGCTCGGCGATCTTTTCGATCAGCGTCTTCTTGTTAACTTGGTAAGGCAGTTCGTCGACGATGATCGCCTGGCGATCGCCCTTGCCGATGTCCTCGAAGTGGGTGCGCGCCCGCATCACCACCCGGCCGCGACCGGTGCGATAACCTTCATGCACCCCCGAAAGACCATAGATCAGGCCGGCGGTCGGGAAGTCCGGCGCGGGAACGATCTTGATCAGCTCGTCGATACTGGTGTCCGGCTCCTGCAGCAGCTTCAGGCAGGCATCGACGATTTCGGTAAGGTTGTGGGGCGGGATGTTGGTTGCCATGCCCACCGCGATACCGCCCGAACCGTTGATCAGCAGATTGGGGATGCGCGCCGGCAACACCAGCGGCTCTTTTTCGGAGCCGTCGTAGTTCGGCCCAAAATCGACGGTTTCCTTGTCGATGTCGGCCAGCAGTTCGTGGCCGATCTTGGCCATGCGGATTTCGGTGTAACGCATCGCCGCCGCACTGTCGCCGTCGACCGAACCGAAGTTGCCCTGGCCATCCACCAGCATGTAGCGCAGGGAAAAATCCTGGGCCATCCGCACGATGGTGTCGTACAC
>CALMXT010000308.1 GCA_937871125.1 uncultured Zoogloea sp.
CTGAAACCGGCATGCGTGTGCCCTGTCACTCGAATCCGTACTGGAAATCGTTGGCCTCGACACTCACATGCACTTTATCGATGGACTTCCCTTCCAGCATTCGCCGGAGGAATTCTTCGCTGATGCGCGGCAGCATGGTGTTGGTGAGGATCGCATCGATCATCCGTCCGCCGCTTTCGAGTTCGGTGCAGCGGCTGGCGATCAAGCGCACCACGGCATCGTCGTAGGTGAAGGGCACGCGGTGATTTTCCTGGACGCGCTTGGCGATGCGGCCCAATTGCAGACGTGCGATGGCGCCGATCATCTCGTCGTTGAGCGGGTAGTAAGGAATCACCACCAGCCGGCCCAGCAAGGCCGGCGGGAAGACCTTGAGCAGCGGCTCGCGCAGCGCGGTGGCCATGCCCTGGGCGTCGGGCATGAGGTCCGGGTCTTTGCACAGCGAGGTGATGAGTTCGGAACCGGCGTTGGTGGTGAGCAGGATCAGGGTGTTCTTGAAGTTGATCACCCGGCCTTCGCCGTCCTCCATCCAACCTTTGTCGAAAACCTGGAAAAAGATTTCGTGGACGTCCGGGTGGGCCTTTTCGACTTCATCGAGCAGCACCACGCTGTAGGGGCGGCGCCGCACCGCTTCGGTCAGCACGCCGCCTTCGCCATAGCCCACGTAGCCCGGCGGCGCGCCCTTGAGCGTGGAGACGGTGTGCGCCTCCTGGTATTCGCTCATGTTGATGGTGATGACGTTCTGCTCGCCGCCGTAGAGCGCCTCGGCCAGCGCCAGCGCGGTTTCGGTCTTGCCGACGCCGGAAGTGCCGGCCAGCATGAACACGCCAATCGGCTTGTTGGGGTTGTCGAGCCCGGCACGGGAAGTCTGGATGCGCCGGGCGATCATTTCCATTGCGTGATCCTGGCCGATGATGCGTTGGGCGAGGATCTTCGGCAGGTTGAGCACGGTTTCGACTTCGTTGCGCGCCATCCGGCCGACCGGAATGCCGGTCCAGTCGGCCACCACGCTGGCCACCGCCTGGTGGTCGACGGTGGGCAGGATGAGCGGATGCTCGCCCTGCAGGGTGACGAGTTCGGCCTGCACCTCGCGGAGACGGGCCAGCATTGCATCCCGGTCGGGCGGCGCTTCGGCGGCACTGCCATCGGCGGCCGGCGCGGCAGGCGGCACCTCGGAGGCGATGGAAGCCTCCACCCGGCTGCCGGTGCCTTCCACCGGCCTTGAACTGCCGCGCAGCTTGGCGCGCAGGGCCAGCAGTTCGTCGACCAAGGTTTTTTCGCGATCCCAGCGGGATTCGAGCTCTGCCAGCCGTGCCTGTGCTGCGGCCAGCGCCTCGCCCGCCAAGACCTCGCGTTCGGCCACGTCGAGCCCGATGTCCTTCTCGCGGGCGATGATCTCCAGTTCCGTTTCGAGGCCCGAGATGCGCTTGAGGCTGTCGTCCACCTCTGCCGGCGTGGCGTGCAGGCTGACCGCCACCCGCGCGCTGGCGGTGTCGAGCAGGCTGACCGCCTTGTCGGGCAACTGACGGCCGGCGATGTAGCGGTGAGAGAGCTTGACCGCCGTTTCCAAGGCTTCGTCGAGGATTTGCACCTTGTGGTGGGCCTCCATGGTGGAGGCCACGCCGCGCATCATCAGCAGCGCTTTGGCCTCGCTGGGCTCGTCCACCTGGATGGACTGGAAGCGGCGGGTCAGGGCCGGGTCCTTCTCGATGTATTTTTTGTATTCGGCGAAGGTGGTGGCGCCGATGGTGCGCAGCGTGCCACGGGCCAGGGCGGGCTTGAGCAGGTTGGCCGCATCGCCGGTGCCGGCTGCGCCGCCGGCGCCGACCAGGGTGTGGGTTTCGTCGATGAACAGGATGATCGGCTTCGGACTGGCCTGGACTTCGTCGATCACCGAACGCAGGCGCTGCTCGAACTCGCCCTTCATGCTGGCGCCGGCCTGCAGCAGACCTACGTCGAGGGTGCGCAACTGCACGTCCTTCAGGCTCGGCGGCACGTCGCCGCGGGCAATGCGCTGGGCGAAGCCTTCGACCACCGCCGTCTTGCCGACGCCGGCTTCGCCGATCAGGATCGGATTGTTCTGGCGGCGGCGCATGAGGATGTCCACCACTTGGCGGATTTCCTCGTCGCGGCCGACGATCGGGTCCATCTTGCCGCCACGGGCTTGTTCGGTGAGATCGGTGGTGAAGCGCTTGAGCGCTTCCTGCTTGCCCATCTCGGCCGGTGGAATGGCGCCGCTGGCCTCGCCCGGCGCGGCGCCCGAGCCGTCGCTGGCGCCGAGCACTTCTTCGGGCGAGCCGGACAGGATTCGGGTGAATTCCTCGGTCAGGGTGTCGCCGCGGATACGCTCGAACTCCCGAGAAATGGCGAACAGGGCGTTGCGCAGACTGGGGGTTTTCAGGGCGCCGACAATCAGGTGGCCGGTGCGCACCTGGCTCTCCCGGTACATCAGCGAGCCATACACCCAGCCGCGTTCGACGGCGTTCTCGACGTGATCGGAAAGGTCGGAAATCGACGAGGCGCCCCGCGGCAGGCGGTCGAGCGTCGCCATGATGTCGGCGGCGAGCTTGCCCGAATCGAGTTCGAAGTGACGGACGATGCGGTGCAGGTCGGAATCCGGATTCTGGAGAATCTGCTGAATCCAGTGGACCAGTTCGACGTAGGGGTTGCCCCGCAGCTTGCAGAAAACCGTGGCGCCTTCGATGGCCTTGTAGCCCAGGCTGTTGAGTTTTCCGAAAAGTGCGACCCGGCTGATCTCGCTCATTTTTGTGTCACCTCGAAGATTCGGAAGGGGTTGAATCGATATCGGCGCGCGCTGCACCGCGCCGCTTGAGCGCCCGGTCCACGTCCAGCACCAGATCGGTGGCCGGCCCGCCACCGCGGCGCCGGCCGAGCCAGCTTGTGTAACCCAGCCGCGCACCGCCGCCCAGGCGAAGGGGCGGAACGCTTGCGGCCTGCAGCACCAGTTGTGCGTCCCAGGTGTATTCCAGCCCGGCGTAATTGCGCACCGCCGCCTGCAACTGGGCGACGCCGCGGCCACCCGGCAGCAGGCTGGTGTATTGCTCGAGATCGAGCGGGCCGAGGCGCAGACGGAATTTGTGCTGACGATCCCAAACCCGCTTGCCGACCAGCGTGTTGCGTCCGAGAGCGCTGCATGCCATGCCGAGACGCGACCGATCCCGCTCCCGCACCGGCATCCAGTGGCCGACAAACTGCTCGACGCTCACCGGAACCCGGAAGAAGCCGGCAACGAGTTTGCCCAGCCCTTCGGCGTTGCGCACCTGACGGTTGAGCAGCGCGGCGTGGTGGAGCTTGGCGAAATCCGGCAGTGCGTCGCGTCCGCGCACGCCCGGCAGGCCGATCCCGGCCAGCGCGCCGACATAATCGCCGAAGCGGTCGGCGCCCGGGCGATCGAGGCTGACGCAGGGCTGAGCCTGCGCCCAGGCACGGTGGAAAAGGCTCAGGAAACGGTGATGGATGACATCCGCAAACCGTGCGAAGGTCGGATCGCCGGCTTGTCGCTGGCGCCCGTAGGCATATTCGGTAAGGTGCAGCGGCAGTGGGCCGTTGGGGCCGAACAGGCCGAAGAAACGCACGTCGAGCCGCGGCGGACGACCGCCCTCGCCGGGCACGAGACCCGCCAAGGTGGCCGGCGCAAAGCCGAGGGAAGGTTCCTGGCCGAGCCGGATCGGCTCGTCGGCGGGCCGGGCGGCGGTGCCGATCCGGGGCGACGCCGGACTCAGACATTCGATGCGGCGCAGGGCCTGGTGGAAATCCCAGGCCCAGGGCTCGCGCTCGATGGCGCCGAACAGCGCCTCGAGGCCGGAGTTCAAAGAATGGGTCGGAGTCCGCATCGCGCCGGCCAGTGCATGATTTCACCGCGAGCGACGGTGGACAGCACCGTCTCGGTAAAGCTGTTGATGCTCACGTGCCGGGCAAGGAAACGCTCCAGCACGCTGCCCAGCAGGAAGGCGCTCCCCCCTTCGAAAACCAGTTCGTCGATCTCCAGTGCGATTTCCAGGCCGCGCCCGAAACACAGCGGGCCGGGCATCGGCAGCCGGGTGATCACCGGCTCGCAGCGGATCGAACGCAGGCCGTCGACCTGCTTGCGCATCCCCACCTCGGCCGTGGTGGCGTAGAGCGCCAGCAGTTCGCGCAGCGCGGCGGCGCCCTGGCGGCTGTCGGTGTCGAGCAGCGAAAGATAGTTGAGCGACAGCTGGCTGATGAACTTCCAGGCCTGGGCGCCTTCAGCCACCGCCGAATAAGGGCGAGACGGCCCCTTCACGCAGCGCACGGCCTCCACCGGCGCCGCCACTTCGAGGGTGAAATCGCTCTGCGCACCGCCCAAGGGCATGATGATCGGCAAGTCGCGATTGGTGCAGCGGGCCAGCAGCGACAACTGCCGCAGATCGGCCCGGTATGGCGCTTCGAGGGGATCGACGAGGGACAGGAAGACCTCGCTGCCGATATAGCCGGTGCGCGCACCGATCCGTTGCTGCCGTTCGGAATGCAGCCGCGGCTCGCGCCGCAAGGCGTAGTAACCGTGGGGCTGCCGGTCGGTGGCGTAATAGTCGGCATAAAAGGGCTGGAAGGATTGTTCGCTGTCGACACCCGAACCGTAGCCTGTGACTTCCTGCAGGTCGTAGATCTCGAAATCCATCGGCCGCGTGCGGTCGGGCACCACGTGGAATTCGTGGGTGCTGTCGGTGAGCTGGATGCGGTCGATGCGGCGCTCGAAGAGATTGATCGCCGGCGTGCAGTTGAGCAGGAAATTCGACCCGTCGACCACCGTTTCGAGACTTGCATCGCCGCGCTCGAACAGGATCACCAGTTCCATCTCGGAGGTGGCGTTGGCCGCCACCGCCGCGGCGAGCCCACCGATCTCGAAGAACAGGTAACGTTGTGGAAACGAGAAGTATTCCTGCAGCAGCCGGTAGCCTCCGAAATTGCGCGCGCTGACGGGCAGCAAAGCTTCGTCGTCGGCATAGCCCGGCAGGCTCACGGCGCTCGCGGGCATGAAACCGAAGCTCGTCCGGCCACGCAACCCTGCCCCGTGCAGCGCGCCCAACACGGAAGTACCGATCAATTCATAGAGCTTATAGGCGACTTCTTCCGAGCCCCCGAGATAAAACCGCAGCGAATCGATCCCGGTCTGGGAAAAATTGAGCCCGGCGGTGCTGCGCAGACGCAACCGGATGCCGCCCTTGCACCCGCGGGCAAGCGGCAAGCCCGCCAGCGGCAGGTCCGGTGCAAAGGAGAAATAGCTGGCCTCGACGAGTTCGACCGGCCACAGCGTGAGCGCCTGGGCGGTGCGGAATTCGCACGCGGTGCCGTCGTTCTTGCCCGCTGCACTGCGCAACGCCGTGCCCCGCGGCACCACGCAGCCCGGCGCGAGGTTGGCATCCGCCAGCACGGGCTGGAACTGGGCCACCAGCATCGCCGGGGTGGGCGCCATGTAATGGGGATACAGCATTTCCAGCAGGCGCTGGGAGAAGCGCGGAAACTCCGCGTCGAGCTTGAGCTGGATGCGCGCGGCCAGAAATGCCACGCCTTCGAGGAGGCGTTCGACGTAAGGGTCGTGGACCTCGATGCCATCCATGCCGAGCCGGCCGGCGATCTTCGGAAACGCCCGCGCGAATTCCGCGCCCATCTCGCGCAGATGCTGGAGTTCCTGGTTGTAGTGGCGCAGCAGCCGCGGGTCCATGTCGGTGGGGCGTCAGTTCATCACTTCGGCCAGCGCCACCTGGCCGGTTTCCAGGTCCACCTCGGTGCGCAGCAGGAGTTCGAGCGGCACCGGCTGCGCCCACACTTGCGCCGATATCTTGACGCTGACCACGTTGTGCCAGCCCAGCACGCTGTCCGTGGCAATCGCCTCGACCTGTAGCGTGTTGGCGAGAATGCGCGGCTCGAAACGCAGGATGGCAGTGCGGATGCCGCTCTCGAGATCGTTGACGTCGAGCGTCGATGCGGTTTCGCCGGCAAAGGCCGGCATGCCGTAGTTGAGCACCGAACGTTCCACTTCCGGGTAAGCGGCAAGGTCTTCGGAAGCCCCGAGGCGGGTCGAGTTCATCAGCGAGGCCAGATCGCGCAGCACCGCCGCCCGCAACTGGCTTTTGGTGAGCACCCGGGCCTCCCTCGCCTCGACCCGCGATTCGGGCTCGTTGTCGGTCAGGCGATCGAGGAGCGCGGGTTGCAGGCGTTCGGTCGGGAGGGGTTCCGCCACGTGCTCAGCCCTCGGCGATCGCAGGGGACGAAAGGACGATCTCCCGCACGTCCATCAGCGGAAAATCCCCGATATCGGTCGTCAAGATGCGTTGTCCCTGGCCGCAGAAAACCCCCGCCGGCGACTCGATCCACTCGGTTTTGCGGGCCAGCCGGACAAGCGGATCGGTATGCATTTCGCTGCCTGGGTAACGGGTCGGGATCACCCCGACCGTCTCGCCGCCGTTGGTGAATTCGAAATGGGCCGGCATCCACACCGCATCGCGCAGATCCTGCGGCGCATCAATGACGACGCGGGCCAGATGGGCGAAGGGCAGCCAGTAATAGCGCCCGTTGATGACCGCTTCGCAAACCGGACCAAGCCGCATGTCGGCATCGGCGATCCATTCGAAGGCCTGGCCATCGATATTCCCGGCGCTCGCAGGCGCCTCGTCGAAAGCGCGCTGGCGCAAGGTTTCGGCCGCGTCCACGCGCCCCTGGCCGGCGGTCAGCAGGGATTCGATCAACAAGGCCAGCCAGCCTTCCGGTTGCCCGAAGATCACCGGCGAACGCTTGCCGGCAAAGACCTCCGCACGCAGCAACTCGCAGCGCAAGGTCTCCCGGTACATCTGCGCCATCGCCAGCGCCGAGGCGTCGAGCTCCGCCGCAACGTTGAGCTGGCTTAACGCCCGCTCCCACTGACCGAGAACGGCCAGCAACTGGAATAGGAAAATGCGCAGAGCCGCATCGCCGGGGCTGGAGCGGACACCTGTCTGCAGGAAATTGAGCGCCTGGTCGAGGTCGCCTTCCCGCAGGGCACGTTCAGCGACTTGAATTGGGTTCATGGAGGCGGGTCCGATGAGAGAAGGGCGATGAATGGAAACGGCGGGCCGCGGCGTTTCAGTCGTTCAGGACTAATCCTTCACATTGATCTCGGTTTCGAAGGTCATCGTCCCGCGCCCTCCTCCGGTCTTGCCTTGCGGCACATATTCGACCGAGACTTTCTGGAAGCTGAGGGACAGTTCTTCAGTCAGCACGTAGGATTCCGCGTCCTCGCCGCCGACGACGCGGTGGTGGGTCAGACGGGCTTTCTCGATGGTGATGATGAAGTAATCGAGGGCTTCTTCGCCGTCGACCTTGCGGACCGTCAGAACGGCCTTCTTCACAAGTTCGTTGTTGCGCAGTGCGGACATCAGCGCGGTGGTTGCGCTGTCCACCCGCTTTACGATCCTCAGTTGGTCGAAGGAGGTTCTCGCCGTTGCATGGCCAAAAGCATCGGAAGGACTATCCATGCCCCACGACCAGGACACGACGTCAATCTCGCCGCCATGCCGTGCATCGGCCGACTCACCCTTGATCGGGCCTTGCTTTGCACCGTCGATCTTGAGAAACATGTCGCGCAAAGCCATGGTTCGAACCTTTCAGGTAGCAGAGGCTGCAAGCGAATGCCGACGAACCGCTCCCCCTCCTGCGCACGCCGGGGTGCACCGGAAAGGGAGCGCGGCATCCTCCGGGCGATCAGCCCACGGGTTTGTTGGCGGTGATGTCCCAACCAACGATCTTCGGGCCGCCCTCGGGCGCGCCCTTGGCGTCTTGCGGCTGATATTCGAACTTGAACGCACCGAAGTTGAGCGTCACGTTCTCGGTCAGACGGTCTTCGCCACCGCTGCCGCCAGTCTGGACCGAAGCGACGATCACTTCCTTCATGGTGATCTTGATGTATTCAAGCGGCGTATCGCCCGCCTTGCGCACCGTGAGGAGCACTTCGGGGTAATGGGTGCCTTTGCAGCAACCCAGGATCAGTGCGTTGCTCGCACTATCGATGTACTTGGTGAAGGAAAGATCCTGCACATTCACCTTGCCGGCACCGCCGCCATGTCCCACGTGAGTGGACCCGCTCTGCGACAAACCCCAACTCCAGGCAAGCACGTCAATCTCGTCCTTGTGCTTGTCATCCCTCGACTCACCCTTGATCGTAGCGATCTTCATGAACATATCGACAGCCATTTTCGTCTCCTAACGAGTTAGCCCACACACGTCCCTGCTGCAACCGGAGGGTTGTCAGGCACAGCCTGCACCCTCTGGCAGCCCATCCATCCCGACACGACCACCGCTGCCTGCGGCGCCCCATCTCGCGATGCCTTGCTCCAACTGCTCAATCAAACACCGCGACGGCTCATGCCCGCCGAGGCCAACCGGTAAATGTCATGCGGCCTTCTGAGAAGGCAACTTCGAAACCAGACGGAGGGAAACCGTAAGCCCTTCGAGCTGGTAATGCGGCCGGAGGAAGAATTTCGAAGTGTAATAACCGGGGTTACCCTCGACCTCTTCGACCACCACCTCGGCAGCGGCAAGCGGACGGCGCGCCTTGGTCTGCTCGGAAGAGTGGGCCGGATCGCCATCCACATAATTCATGATCCAGTCCTGCAGCCAACGCTCCATCTCGGCACGTTCCTTGAAGGAACCGACCTTGTCCCTGACGATGCATTTTAGATAGTGCGCAAAGCGGCAGCAAGCAAAGAGATAGGGCAGCCGCGCGGCCAGATTGGCGTTGGCGGTGGCGTCCGGATCGTCGTATTCGGCCGGCTTCTGCAGCGACTGGGCACCGATGAAAGCCGCGAAGTCCGAGTTCTTGCGGTGGATCAGCGGCATGAAGCCGCTCTTCGCCAACTCGGCTTCCCGACGGTCGCTGATCGCGATTTCGGTGGGGCATTTCATGTCCACGCCGCCGTCGTCGGTCGGGAAGGTGTGCACCGGCAGACCTTCCACCGCACCGCCCGACTCGACGCCGCGGATGCGCGAGCACCAGCCGAACTCCTTGAACGAACGGTTGATATTGACCGCCATCGCATACGCGGCGTTGGCCCAGGTGTATTTGCGGTGATCCGCCGCGCCGGTGTCTTCTTCGAAGTCGAAATCCTCGACCGGACAGGTGCGCGAACCATAGGGCAGACGGGACAGGAAGCGCGGCATCGCGAGGCCGATGTAGCGGGCGTCGTCGGACTCCCGCAACGAACGCCAGGCTGCATATTCCGGCGTCGAGAAGATCTTCGTGAGGTCGCGTGGATTGGCAAGTTCCTGCCAGGTATCCATCTGCATCACGGTCGGCGACACGCCGGCAATAAAGGGCGTGTGAGCCGAAGCAGATATCTTGGCCATTTCGGCAAGCAGCCCGACATCCTGGGGCGAGTGATCGAAATAGTAGTCGCCGACGATGCAACCGAAGGGCTCGCCGCCGAACTGACCGTATTCTTCTTCGTAAACCTTCTTGAACAACGGGCTCTGATCCCAGGCCGTGCCCTTGAAACGCTTCAGGGTCTTGCCGAGTTCGCCCTTGGAGATGTTCATGACCCGCACTTTGAGGGTCTCGTCCGTCTCGGTGTTATTGACGAGGTAGTGCAGGCCGCGCCACGCGCCTTCGAGCTGCTGGAAGTCCTCGTGGTGCATGATCAGATTGATCTGCTCGGACAGCTTATGATCCAGCTCGGCGATGATCGCTTCGATCGACTTGACGACGTCGGCATTGATGAGCTGCGTTTGGGAAAGCGCCTGTTGCGCAAGGGTTTGGACGGCCCGACTGACTTCGTCGCGGGCTTCCTCGGATTTGGGCTTGAACTCTTTCTGGAGAAGGGAGGCGAAATCGCCGCCCTCGACCGCTACCGCGCTGCCGAGTCCTTCGGTCTGGATTTGTTGATCGGACATTCGGAAAACCTCCAGTGCATGCATGCGCCCCTGACGGGACAAACAAATTCCTTGGACGAAAACAGGAAACGGCCCCGTCTCAACCGCCCGCTTCGTCCTGCGGTTTGGGTGCCGCGGCCAGCGACTGGAGCAGCGCCGGATCGTTGAGCACCTTGGCGATCAACTCCTCCGCACCGCTCTTGCCGTCCATGTAGGTGATGAGGTTGGACAACTGCTGACGGGCAGTGAGCAGCTTGTTGAGCGCGTCGACCTTGCGCGCGACGGCAGCCGGAGAAAAGTCGTCCATCGACTCGAAGGTCAGTTCGACGTTGAGGTTGCCCTCGCCGGTCAGGGTGTTCGGCACCTGAAAGGCGACGCGGGGCTTCATGGCCTTCATGCGGCTGTCGAAGTTGTCCACATCCACGTCGAGAAACTTGCGATCGACGACCGGTGCCAAGGGATCGGCCGGCTTGCCAGACAAATCCGACATCACGCCCATCACGAACGGGAGCTGGACCTTCTTCTCGGCTCCGTAGAGTTCGACGTCGTATTCAATCTGGACGCGGGGCGCCCGATTGCGTGCAATGAACTTCTGACTGCTTCCTGCCATTTTGGCCTCCGAAAAACGGATATGGGTTTGAAGTCCCGGAACAGACAATCCGGAATGCTGCGCCAGCTATTCTTACTCGTCCTTGTTCAGCCTTTCACCGACAACCTTCTCGGCCTGGCTCAGTCCGTCGGGCGCCATATCCTCCATCAGTTCGAGAAAGGACATGTTCATCATTCTCTGCGCCCGACGCAGCACCAACTGAACCGGATTGGTCGGCTCGCTCCGGGAAAGATAATCGCATAAACGTTCAAGCGTTTGTATAACGTCCTGACGGGAACGTATTTCGCCGCTCGCGGCAGCGCCTCGGCCACCCGCGGCCGGCGCCACGCCGTCCTGATCGGGCGATGCGGACTCTCCGCCGTCCTCCACGACGGGCGTCAAGTGGCCTATGGCCTGGACCACGTTGTAAAGACTCGCCTGGAGCGGCTTCAGATCGGGAACGAAGGATTCGCCGACACGCTCGCCGATGATCCGCGCGATGTTCTTCACGCCAGCCAGCGCTTCAGTCGCCAAACTCGGCAGCTCGGGGGATTCCTCGACGGCCGCTTCCAGCAGACCGGCCAATTGCTGCTCGGTCAGGCGCGGGCTATCGGAGCCGGGTAGCAGACGCCCCTGGGCGATCTCGATTTCCCTGACGGTGAGTTGGCCACGACTGCGCGAACGGAGCACGAAGCTCGCCCGCAAGTCGCCCACCACCGCTTCGAGGGCGCCGAGCGGCACCAGGGCATTGATGCGCATCGTCGGATCGTTGTCGTCGTCGGCGTCGAGGGCCGGATGCACGCAGTCCCAAAACTGTTCGAGCAGGCCGTTGATCAGCCCAAGCCCGGCCACGATCCCGCGAAAACCATCGTTGTGCAGCAGCGCCCGCGTGAGATAGACGGCAACCCGCAGATCCTTGCTGCGGGCGAGAAGCCCCTCCGCCAGCGACTGCACGGCAGGCCAATCGGCGGTGAGCCCCTGGATCCGGATCGCATCTCCGCCATCCTTGCCGAACTCCTGGTCGGGCGTCTCCCGCGACGCCTCCTCCAGACTCAGGAAATCGGGGTCATATTCCAGATCGGGGCCACAGGGGCTGTCACTGGAAATGGGCTGCAGCCATGTCTCGATCGTCACACTTGCCTCGCAATAAACAACCGACCGGAGCGCCTATCTGCGCCTCCGGTCGCCGGGTGTCTCATTCACTCTAGTATCTCGCGCAACGTTCAGACAAGTATCGGAGCCCATTCCGGCCCTTTATTGCTGCCCGGGCCCGGCCGACGGAACGCACACGACCATATCGCCGACAACCATCCCGACGCAAGGCCTCGCCGCCGCCACACCCTGGAAGCGATTGACGGCAGCCTGCCCGACCCGCGTTTCGGTAATGACGCCCTTGCGCAACTGGGCCGCGACGTTCTCGTTGGAGAAACCGCTTTCCAGTTGTTCCTTGCGGACCTGATTGAGGATCTCCGCCACGCTCGACTGCACAGCATCATACGCCGACGAATCGTCGATCCTGACGCCGTTCACGACCACTGCACGAATCGCATTTTTGGGCGTTCCGGTCGGATAGACAAGATAGCGCCGGATCGGCCCGGTGGGATCGACACCCGGCTGGAGGGTCGTGCTGAGGTAGATCGGCACCACACCGCTGTCGCCCTCCTTGCGGAACGGATCGACCGCAATCGTCTGCAGCAGGCTGTTGTCCACAAAGGGGTCGACCTTGCCGAAGCTGATTGAAATAGGCTCTCCCAGCGAGCCGAAACTATAAGGACTCACCGAATCGGAACCCGACACCCGTCCCGTTTCCGAAATCACAAAAAACGACGGAAGGATCGAGTAGTCCTTGCTTGCGCCCCCGGCCGGATCGGTCGTGATATTGCGCCCGTCGCTCCGGGCCGTTGCCGCCACGTAGGTCTGGATCTTGCCGCCGTTGCCGGTCACCGTCCTGGCGATGAGCATCACCGTGTCGGCATTGATGGCCGGCACGGTTAAGGTGGTGGTGGAATTGTTGGCGACGTTGATCGTATCCGATGCAATCGCCACGACCGTCTTGGGGGTGTCGGGACGCTGCACACCGTCGGCCTGCGTGATGGCGGATAGTCTTCCCTGGATCCGGTTCGTCAGATTGCCCGGATGACCGAGGGTCCGCACTTCGTCGCCAACCCGCGCATATTCGGCGATCAGGCCATCCAGCCCGCTGCTGGTAGTGGTGCTGCCCGCGACGGTACTGGTCGCTGTCGCCCCCGCCGTCAAATCGATCGACCCTTTACCGCTGGCGTTAAGGTTCAGTGTCACCCCCGGGTCGGTAGAGATCAGGGTGCCCGGTTTCTGCGAGATGCTTGCGTGGTAAATCTGCAATTTCTCCGGCACGCCGACAGCAGTCTGAACGGAAACGTTCGGCACATAGATACCGGGCAGGACGACGCCCGTCATATCCGCCTGAGATTCGATGGCGATCGAGCCATTGCCGGTGATATTGAGGTTGCCAAGGGCTATGGCGCTGGCGCTGGTGATTTTAGATATATCCGTCGTGAGCTTGATGTCGCCCGAGATATCGATACTGTTCGCCGTCAGAATCGTGTCGCCAAAATGCCCGGCGATGCTCGCGTTGCCGGTGGTGGTGAGCTTGAACAGGC
>CALMXT010000309.1 GCA_937871125.1 uncultured Zoogloea sp.
AACCGGTGATCAATGCCGGCCGTAGCCGCGGCAACATGCGTCTGGCGCCGGCCGATGTGGGCGGCGTGCGGCGGCTCATCAAGGCGCTGCGCGCCCGCGAGGCGGTCGGCATGCTGCCCGACCAGGTGCCCGGCAGCGGCGAAGGCGCGTGGCTGCCCTTCTTCGGCCGCCCGGCCTACACGATGACGCTCGCCGCCCGACTGTCGGAAGTGGCCGGCGTCACCACGATCTTCGCCTGGGCCGAGCGCCTGCCCGGCGGACAAGGCTTCCACTTGCACCTGCGACCGCCGCTGCAGCCCCTCGAAGGCGACGTCGAAACCCGCACCGCGGCGATCAACCGCGAAATGGAAGCCCAAATCCGCGACAATCCGGCCCAATACCTGTGGGGCTACAACCGCTACAAGCGCCCCCGCGGCGGCCCTTCCCCTTCATCCGCAACCCGAGAAAACCAGGCATGACCCAGTCCCCCCGCGCTTTTCGTTCGCCGCCCGCCGCCGTGGCGGCCCGGCAGGAGCATCCATGAGCCGCATCGTCGTCGCCCTGCTGTGGCTGATCCACTGGCTGCCCCTGTCGCTCCAGGCGCCCATCGGCCGCAGCCTGGGCCTGCTGCTGTACTGGATCATCGCGCCGCGCCGCAAGGTCACGCTGACCAACCTGCGCCTGTGCTTTCCCGAGCTTTCCGAAGCCGAACGGCGCAAGCTCGCCCGCGAACACTTCGCGCTGGCCGGACGCAGCCTGATCGAGCGCGGCATTGCATGGTTTGCGTCGGAAGAGCGGATTCGCCGCATCGTGCGCATCGACCGCGAAGACATGCTCAGAAAACTCGTCGAGGCCGGCCAGCCGGTGATCCTGCTGACGCCCCACTTTCTCGGGCTGGATCTGGGCGGCACGCGCATGGCGATCTCCTTCGACTGCGTCAGCATCTACGCCCGCCAGCGGGATGCGGTGATCGACCGCTGGCTGTTCCACGGTCGCAGCCGTTTCGGCGACCAATTGCTGCTTCGCCGCGACGAAAGCATTCGCGCGTCGATCAAGGCCATGAAAGAGCCGCGCCCCTTCTACTATCTGCCGGACATGGACAACGGCCCGAACGAGTCGGTGTTCGTACCGTTTTTTGGCGTACCGGCTGCCACGCTGGCCGCCCTGCCGCGCTTCGCCAAGCTTGGCGGAGCGGTGGTGGTGCCCTGCGTGACACGCATGCTGCCCGGCGGCCGCGGTTACGTGGTGGAATTGGGCGATCCGTGGGAACACTTCCCCGGACCCAGCGTCGAGGGCGACGCACGGCGGATGAACGAATTCCTCGAAGAACGCATCCGCACCATGCCCGCCCAGTATTACTGGGTGCACCGCCGCTTCAAGACCCGCCCGCCCGGCGAGCCCAGGATCTACTGAGACGCCGGAGGATCGCCGTCCTTGGCCGCCAGCTCGGCCAGCACCAGCGGAAATGCCGCGCTGCCAACCAGCGCAACGCCGGAAACCAGCAGCACCAGGCCGGCGCCGGACTCCTGCAGCAGCGGATGCAGATCGGTGCCGAAGCCGGCGAGCAGCAACAGACCGGCAACGAGGCAGGCCAGCCCCGGAATGCCCAGCAACCAGGCCCCGGCCGGAAGTTTTTTGAGCGCCATCCTCAAACCCGCCGGAAGACCAGATCCCACACCCCGTGGCCAAGCTTGATGCCACGGTTTTCAAACTTGGTGAGCGGGCGGTAATCCGGCTTTGGCGCGTAGCCGTCGGCCGTGTTGGCGAGCAGCGGTTCTGCCGAGAGCACTTCGAGCATCTGCTGGGCGTATTCCTCCCAGTCGGTGGCGCAGTGCAGATAGCCGCCGGGAGCAAGGCGCGACGCGATCAGCTTCACAAATGGCGACTGAACCAGCCGGCGCTTGTGATGACGCTTCTTGGGCCACGGATCGGGAAAATAGATGTGCACACCGGCCAGCGAAGCTTCCGGAATCATGTCGCGCAGCACCTCCACCGCATCGTGCTGAACAATGCGCAAATTCGGGATGCCACCCTCCTCGATCAATTTGCACAGGCTGCCGACGCCCGGCGCATGCACCTCGATGCCGAGGAAGTCGTCGCCCGGCCGGGCCTGGGCGATGACCGCCGTCGATTGCCCCATGCCGAAGCCGATCTCGACCACGTGCGGCGCCTGACGGCCGAAAACCGCGTTCAGGTCGATGGGCGCCGGACGATAGACAACGCCCACCTTGGGCATCATCTCGTCCAGAAAGCGGTGCTGGGCATCGGACATGCGCCCCTGGCGCAGCACGAAACTGCGGATCGACTGGGACGTGAGGCGGGCAGAGGCGTGCTGCTCGTCGGATGGGGTGTGCTGCGTTTCGTCGCTCATGACGGAGTCCGGAATGGAAAACGGCGCGCCGTAGCGCGCCGCAGGTCAATCGAATGGGTAAGGTCAGGAAGAAATCAGGCCGGTCGTCGGCGAACTCGGGCTGGCCGTGTAGAACTTCTTGGGCATGCGTCCGGACAGAAAAGCCTCGCGACCGGCCTCGACGCCTTTTTTCATGGCCCCGGCCATCTTCACCGGATCGTTGGCGAGCGCGATGGCGGTGTTCATCAGCACGCCGTCGCAGCCCAGTTCCATGGCGATGGCCGCATCGGACGCGGTGCCCACGCCGGCATCCACCAGCACCGGCACCTTCACCGCATCGCGCACCAGTTGCACGTTCCAGGGATTGAGGATGCCCATGCCGGAACCGATCAGCGACGCCAGCGGCATCACCGCCACACAGCCGATGTCCTCGAGCATCTTCGCCTGAATGGGATCGTCGGCGCAGTACACCATCACCTGGAACCCCTCCTTCACCAACACTTCGGCGGCCTTGAGGGTTTCCGGCATGTTCGGGAAAAGCGTGCGCGGATCGCCGAGCACTTCGAGCTTCACCAGCCGGTGATCGTCGAGCAGTTCGCGGGCCAGACGCAAGGTACGGATCGCGTCCTCGGCGGTGTAGCAACCGGCCGTATTGGGCAGATAGGTGAATTGCGAGGGCGGCAGCGCGTCGAGCAGGCTCGGGGCGTTCGGGTCCTGACCGATGTTGGTGCGCCGGATCGCCACGGTGACGATCTGCGCCCCGCTCGCGTCGATGGCCTCGCGCGTCTGCGCAAAATCCTTGTACTTGCCGGTGCCCACCAGCAGCCGGGAGGAATAGCTCTTGCCTG